>JBHELG010000073.1:0-20240 GCA_046263195.1 Nitriliruptorales bacterium
GCACCCACCGGCCACCCGCATCAAACCCACCCACCCGCCGGCACCCGCCGGCCACCCGCCGGCACCCGCCGGCTACCCGCATTAGACCCACCCAATGAGACGGCTAGAACACCCACTATCGCCATCGTAGGCAGCGTCTCCGCCAGGCCGGACCAACCCTCTCCAGGCGCTCCACCTGATATCGCACCCTTCGGCAGTCCGTCCCACTCTGCCGCTGCGCTGGCTCAGCCTGAACGGGAAGCACCGCTCGCGGAGGCGCCTTCGCTACCCACCGTGCCCGGTTCCGGCGCATCGTAGAGGCGCAACTCGAAGTTGCCATGCGAGGAGCTGTAGGTGATGGCGGGAAACGACGATCCGGCGGGCGCCGGGATGCGGTGTACCAGGCGGGGGGTCATGAGACGAGCGGGTGTCGTGAGCCAGTAGTCGATGGGACGTCCGAGCGCGTCTCTCTGCCCCTGAATGGGACTTACGGGCGTCTCCTGAACGAACTCGAGGTGCTCCCAAGGATGGGTGACGAGCGCGGGTGTAAGCGGGCTGAGCCGGTCCACGGCCACAACAGCCGGCCGGTCGAGGCCGTCCTCGAGCCGTTCGAGCGTCGCGAGTGCCCCTTCGACGTAAGCGGACCACTCGCCGCGCGGGACGTCGAAGAGCCCGAAGCCCTGGGTAGGTGGGTTCGCCCACCATACAGCCGTCGCCAGGGCCGGCACGAGGGCGACGAGAACGGAGGCGGCCCGCGTCTCCCACACTCGCAACACAGCCGCAGAGCGAAGCGACAGGGCACCCAAGGCCACGAGGGCGAGCAGCGCCAGCGAGGTGGGCTCGGCGTAAACCCCGTACCACATCTCCTGACCGGCGCCTTGCACCGCCCCCAGCCCCAGCGTCAGTCCCACCAGGGCCGCGAGCAGCGCCGCGCGCGCTCCTAGCCGTGCACGGGCTTTCCACAGGAGCAGGACGCCGGCGGCCGCAGGCAGCAGGAAGGGAGCCCGTCCGAGGTCGAAGAGCGCGGGATTGTTGTTTCGCTTCCGCATGATCTGAAACGACACGTCCTCGACCGCGATGTGCCAGTGGCTGGCGATGTGGATGACCTCCACCGTGATCGCCACGGCCGCGAAGGCGACCAGCAGCCAGGACGTCAGTCCCCGTGGGCGCCGGTCCACCCGAGCTATCAGGGCACTACCCACCACAATCGCGGCGACCATGAAGCCTGCCGGGTGGACGGCAGGGGCGAGGACAGCGGTGGCCACGGCCGGCAGGCTCCTACCACAGGCGAGGAGCGCGACGGCAGCAACCGCGATGAGTATGACGAGCGCCTCCATGCGGGCATTGTTGCCGGCTATGACCACGTGAGGAGCGAGCAGCCAGGAGGCCGCCACGACCGCGGCGGCGAACGGGGGCACGTCGAGGCGGCGGGCTATCACCGTCAAAGACATCGCAGTCCCGAGCGTGAACAGCAGGCTCGTCGCCCGGGCCACCGTGAGCGTGTCAGGCAGCAGCGCGAAGGCAGTGGCAAGAACGGCGTAATAGCCGTGAGGTATCCAGAAGAGGCCCTCGGGGGCGTTCAACTCGGGCACGTCGAGCGTGAGGTGGCGAGCGAGACGGAGAGCTGGCACGAGGAAGTGGGCCTCGTCGACCCAGGGTGTGGGGAAGCGGTCGAAGGCGACGAGGTGGAGGACGAGCGCGGCAGCCGCGGCCACCCCGAGGATGACGACCTCGACCTGCCGCTTGGGTCCTGCCGGGGGCAGCGTCCGCCGTGGCTCGCGACCCTGGAGGGCGCCGGCGTCCGCGATCTTCACGAGGGCCTCCGACGCCGACGACCACCTGCAGCCCGCCAGTCCGGCGACCTTTGGTCACCAGTGACCGGGCGGTCAGACGCCTAGGTCGAGTTGGGAGGCTAGCGGCTTTGCCTCTGACGCCGCGCACGTCCCATCGCGCGATGGGCGGGTCGCCTCTTGCATAACTCGTCGTGCGGCGCCTTGCACGCCTCCGTGCCGTGCCACGAGGTCTGCCACGAGGTCACCAATCCGCTCCTGGGTGGCCTTCGGGGCGTACGCCCGCGGGTAGAGACGCTCGTAGTCGGCCAGCAGGTCGGGACGGTAGCCCTCCAACCAGGGCAGGAACTGTTCCTTCACACCGGGACGCAGGTGCAGCACGATCGGCGTGACGCTCGCTGCTCCCGCGTCTATCACCGCCTTCACCACGGCCTCGAGCTGCTGTGGCGCGTCGGAGATACCGGGGATTATGGGTGCGATGAGTACCCCCGAAGGGATGCCCGCCTCGCGCAGGCGCGCGACGGCCTCCACTCGGCTTTCCGGGCGGGGCGTGCCCGGCTCGGTGGCCCGCCACACCTCCGGGTCGAGCGTGCCGATCGAGAAGTTGACCGCGAGCTCCGTGCGTCGGACGGCCTCAACGAGGAGGTCGAGGTCGCGCAGCACGAGCGGGGACTTGGTGAGGATCGAGAACGGGTTCGCGGCGGCGGAGAGCGTCTCGATGACGCCTCGGGTCAGCCGGTAGCGGCCCTCGCAGCGCTGATAGGGGTCGGTGTTCGTCCCCATCGCGATGTGCTCGCCGCGCCAGCGGCGTGGCGCGAGCTCGGCACGCAAGGCCTCGACCGCATTGACCTTCACGACGATGACGCGTTCGAAGTCACGCCCCGCGTCGAGGTTGAGGTAGGTGTGGGTGGGGCGGGCGAAACAATAGGGGCATGCGTGACTGCAGCCGCGGTAGACGTTGATCGTGTAGCGGAACGGCACCCGGGCGGCTGCGGGGACCTCGTTGATGATGCGCTTGGCGCGCACGTGGATGAACTCGAGGTCGGCGAACTCGGGGTGGCGGATCCGTTCCGCCACATCACTGAACAGAGACGGCTGGTCACCACCCTCGTCGGCCGGCTGCCAGCGCAGCCGGCCACGACTTTCCTCTCCCGCGCGTACCACAGGAGCAGTATATCGAACGCTTGTTCGCTAGCTGTTTCAGCGGGTGTGATGCCGCCAGTTGGTGAGGAAGGCGGGTCTACGCTCTCTGCGATCGTCCCACACGACGGGAGGCGGAGCGCAGGCCGAGCCCGGCGAGCAGCGCGAGGAACGCGGCGATGGCGAGCACCCCCAGCGACGCCCCGGTGCTGGCGAGCCGAGCAGGTGCGCTGCCGCCCGTCCGCGAGTTCCCCGCGGAAGCCGCGGCAAAGGTCGCCGGCGCAGCCGTGCCGCCGGTGGTCGAGCGCTCCTGGGCCAGCTCCTCGGTAAGGACGAGACGCTGCGTGTCGGCCGTTATGGCCTGCCAGTTGAAAGGACTGCTCACGACCTTCCCGAACGTCTCGTCCGGGACGGTGCGATCGGGCTGCTCCTGCGACGGAGCACCGGTCGGTGGGGGAGAGCCGTCCTGCTCCCGCAGTCGTCCGAGGCAGCGGCCCTTGTTGTCGTCCTCGAAGTCGTCGTCATTCCCGCAGCCGTTGTTACCGTCCTGGTCGAGCACGTCCCGGCCCCCGGCGCCGCCGGGCTTGTCGGCGCCCCCGTTCGTGTCGCCGTCCGGGTCCGACTCGGAGCGTCCCTGCACTCCCGAGCCCCCGGCCTCGCAATGCCTGTCGCGACCCGACGGATGACGGTTGTCAGCGTCCCCACTCGGATCGGGGCAGTTCGCGACGCCGTCGCCGTCGGTGTCCTCGTTCACGGCCGACGGCCGGCGAGAGTGACCGCCGGCGGGCTGGGACACGCCCTCGGGCGGGCCGGAGCCGGGTGCGACGGCGAGCGCCCCCGAAGGCGTAGTCATGAGAACACTCACAGTAAGGCCGAGTGCCAAGCTTGTCTTCACTGCGTAACCGCCTGGAGTCACTGGAGCAGGAACCGGCGGGAGGTTTGGGCCTCCCGCGGCTGCTCGCTGATCACCGCTAGGGGAGCGAACCTCGCGATGGTGCTGTTCAGCGCCATCATGCGTACAGGCGCATGGCCACCTTGTCCGGTTACGGCCTTCCGAGAATTTTGTCGCACCGGTGACGTCGACCAAGACTGCAGGTGGCAGCGGTTGGGCGGCGCATCCGGGTGCCTGCGGCGCTCCAATTCACAACCGCCCCTCGGGCGGCCAGCCTCTAGACTGCGTCGATCATCCGACTGGCCTGAGCATGCGCGTACTCGTCGTCTCGGACGACGCCTCGCTCGCGGTGGCGCTTTCGCTCACGGCCGAGGATCGCGAGGTCGTTTCCGTCCGGAGCGCGGGGGAGGTCGACTTCGATGACGTCGAGTCATTCGACGTGACCGTCGTAGACGTCGGCACGACCTACCGGGGTCTCGAAGTGATCGCCGAACTCGCCGGCAGGGGGGCTGCAACCCCCTGCCTGCTGCTGGGGGACGTGGAAGCTCCCCTGGCACATCCCGACGTCCACGTCCTCACACGGCCCCTCACCCTCGAGAGGCTCGACGAGCGGTTGTCCCGCTTGGAGCCGCTGCGGGAGGACGCGTCCCGCGCGTCAAGCGAGGACCCCGCAGCCAGACGGTTCGGCGCCCTGAGAGGGCGCTTCAAGCGCATAGGACAGGCTGGGCGAGGACACGCCCCGATTCGAGGTTGGAACGTGAGCAACGACGATCAGCCCCTGGAACCGACGCGGGCAACGGACCTGGAGTCTGCCCGCGAGGAATTACCTCCCGCCGCGGCCGCGAGGAACGGTGCTGCCAGGCGGGCCACAAGCAGCGAGGTCGAGGCGAAGCCGCCGGGAGTGGCTGGCTGGGAGCCGGACCAAGCTCGTTCGGACGCCACCATGTCCCTCTCACCGCAGGCCGGGGTCACGGGAACCGACGAGTCCCCTCGTCCTCAGCCGCGGACCTACCCTCGCTTTCGCAGCAAGACCAGCGGGGAACGCGACCCGCAGGACAGGTCAGCGACGGTGCTTGGCCGCGTGCTCTCGCTCGTGGAAGCGCTCGAGCGGATGTTGGACGAGCGCCCCGACCTCGTGGAACCTCGCGCGGTCGAGCAGAGAATCCTCGATGAGGTCGAGCGGGAGCTGCGTCCCGAAGCAGCCACGCTGTGGGTGCCACGCGACGACAACACGTACGAGGCTGTCGAGACGCGCGGATTCGACGTGGCTGCCGGGATCCGGGTACCCCAGGAGCAGTCGCTGTTCCTGTCCTTCAAGCACGACGTCGATGCGGTGCTCATCGAACCGCTCGATGTCTCACAGCGCCCGGTCTCGGGGATCCCCGGCCTGGTCGGGCAGAGTCTGGTCGCGGCTGCCGTGCGGGTGGGCCCGAGCATGCTCGGTCTCGTCATTGCGACAGGAGCACGTTTCACGCGGTCGGACCGCGAACGCCTCGAACAGCTCCTCACCCGCCTGGCCCCCGACCTCGCGATCGCTGGGCTCATCGAGCGTCTCCGTGCTCTCACGGTCGCCTCGTCGCCCGCCAGGGTCACGGGGACGAGGGGACGGTGAGATGGCGTCCGTGACACGATCAAGTGCGACTTCAGCCATGGCCGGCGTTGAGCTCGAGTAGGGACTGCCATGCGCATTCTCGTGTTGACCGAGGAAGCCACCCTTGCCATCGCCTTGTCCCAGATGCCGTTTGGACACGACATCGTCGCGGTCGACAGCATCGACCAGCTCGAAGGTCACGACCTGTCGTTCCAGGTCGCGCTCGTCGACCTCGGAACCACCCGGCGCGGCCTCGTCGGGGTGAGCGATGTCATCCGCGCGGGTGTGAGCACCCCCTGCCTGGTTGTGGGCGACGAGAGTCCGATCGACCTGGCCCTCGAGCTCGCCCCCGACGCCAGCGTGATCCTGCGTCCTTTCTCCCTGGAAGAGCTCGACGCTCACCTCGAGGAGCTCGCGGTCCTCGCTCTGCGCATGCGACAAGCAGATCTGGAGACGGAGATAAGCGCCGAGGGTGCCCTTACCCCAGATGACGACGACACGGCGGTGCTGGTCGACCATACCGAAGCTGCCGCCGCTGCCGCGTCGAGCCTGGTACCACAGCGGATCGACTTTCGCTCGCGCGAGCCGCAACCGCTTGATCGCGAGCACCAGGCGCGGATCGAGCGGACAGAAGGCTTGCTCGACGGGGCGGCTGAGGTCGAGCGGTTCCTCGAACAGGCACCCGAGGTCGTCGATCGACGAGCGGTAGCCGAACGACTGCTGGAATCCGTCGAGCAGCGTCTGTGGCCCCTCGTCTCGGCACTGTGGATCCCGCGCGAGGGTGGGGGCTACGAACCCCTGGCCGCCCGCCACTTGGATGGCGACGAGCACGTGCCTTTTGACCAGTCCCTGTTCCTTTCGTTCGAGACGAACCTCGACTCGGCGCTCGTTGCCCATGCTGATCCCTCGCAACACCCGGTCGTAGGGATCCCAGGCGTCCAGGGCGGGACGCTGATCGCAGCGGCCCTGCGAGTGGGCGAGGCCCTCCAAGGAGTGGTCATTGCGGGCGGCGACGGGTACACGGAAGCTGACCGCGATCAGCTTCAACTGCTGGCGACCGAATCCGCTCCTGCCCTGGCTGTCGCGCAGGCCTTCGAGCGGCTCCGCTCAAGGCGACCGCCGACACGTGACACGGGCCGCGACGCCGACAGGCAGGCCTGAGAGCGGAAGAGGCCGAGGTGGTGGTCGAGGGCAGGCAGTTCGAGGCGCTCGAGCGACGACTCGACGGAGCCCGCCTGTGGGGTCTGGAGCTGGACCTGCGCTACCGCGTGGCGGCCGCAACATTCGAGACGAGACCTGACCGCCATCCCCTCGGATCGGCCGAGGACTCCCGCCTGCAGCTCCTGCTCTACCCCGTCGGCCGCGTGGTTGGCGCCCTCCACGAGCGCGCCGATGAGCCGCCCCGCCCCTTTCCCATCGAGCGCCTCGTCGAGGTCGTGTCCTCCTTCGCCGGCCCGACCGTCACGGCGCCCTTGTTCGACGCCCCCGAGCCTGATTTGGGCCCCACACCCAGCTTCGCCGGCACCAGCAGTGCGCGCGACGGCTGGGCCCACCGTTTCACCGTCGTCCTCCACGGCCCTCAGGGGCGGTTGCTCGTCATCACGCTGACGTTCGACGACATGCGCGTGCGCACGCCCGCTGGAGAGGAGGTGCCCCCTGAGGTGTGGTGAGGACGCCCCCGTCTCAGTCGCCAGCTGAAACGTCGACGGAATAGGCCTCGTAGAGCAGGTCCGAGCCACGTTGACGGTGACGCACGACGAGGCCGAGCAGAACGAGCGCCGTCTCTCGGATCTCAGCCACCTCGTCGGGATCGGGAACCTTGCCCCGCAAGCGGGCGAGCAAGTCCGCGATCCTTCCCTTCAGCTGTTCGTGCTCCTCACGTAGCTTCGCGATGCGTGAATCGAGCCGAGGCTCGTCTTCACACAGCTGTGCGAACAGCCCGCCCGAGCCCTCCGTGCCCGCAATGTGCTCGTCGAGGGTGGATCGGAGCTGAGCGAGAGCGGCCGCGACCGCGTCGCGCCACTCGCTCGATCGGCCGGCCGCCACCGCAAGCGCCTCCTCGAGTTGCAGGGCGACGTTTCGCAGCTGGCGTCGCCGCTCGCGCACATCCGCCAGCTCCGCTGAGGCGACCTCGTCCGTTGCACCCACTTCCGCCTCCTCGTGCAGCCACAAGGGAAACGTGAGCAGATCCTAGACTCTCCCCGCCCGGTGACTTGTCCCGCCAGCGGTCTTGGGCGACCAAGACCGCTCTCCCGCCCAAAGGGAGGAATACGTTGTCGTTACGCGTCTGGCCCGGCTCTGCCTATCCGCTCGGCGCGACCTATGACGGCGCGGGGACGAACTTCTCGCTCTTCTCCGAGGCCGCGACGACCGTCGAGTTGTGCCTGTTCGACCAGGACGGCAGCGAATCACGGGTCTACCTGCCGGAGGTCGATGGCTTCATCCGGCACGGCTACCTGCCTGACGTCGCTCCCGGGCAGCGCTATGGCTACCGCGTGCACGGTCCTTTCCATCCCGAGGAGGGCCACCGTTGCAACCCGAACAAGCTGCTCATCGACCCCTACGCGAAGGCGATAGAGGGGCGGGTCGTATGGGACGAAGCGGTTTTCAGCTACCAGTTCGGGGCGCCCGACGGTCCTCCCAACCGCGAAGACAGCGCTCCCTTCGTCCCGAAGAGTCTGGTCATCAACCCCTTCTTCGACTGGGGGAACGACCGCCTCCCGAACACCCCCTGGCACGAGACGGTCATATACGAGACGCACGTGAAGGGGCTGACCTACCTGCATCCCGACGTTCCCGAAGAGGTGCGCGGAACTTACAGCGCGTTGACCACCGAGCCGGTCATCGACCACCTCAAGAAGCTCGGGGTGACCGCGATCGAACTCCTCCCCGTGCATCAGTTCATCCACCCGGATCGGTTGTTGCAGAAGGGGCTGCGCAACTACTGGGGATATGACTCCATCGGCTACTTCGCCCCTCACAACGAGTACGCGAGCAGCGCTCGACTCGGCCGCCAGGTGCAGGAGTTCAAGCAGATGGTCAAGGTCCTCCACGAGGAGGGCATCGAGGTCATACTTGACGTCGTCTACAACCACACCGCGGAGGGCAACCATCTGGGCCCCACTCTCTCCTTCCGCGGCATCGACAACGCGGCCTACTACCGGCTCGTGGAGAACGACCGGCGCTACTACACCGATTACACGGGCACGGGCAACAGCATGAACATGCGACACCCGCACGTCCTGCAACTCGTCATGGACTCGCTGCGCTACTGGGTGCTCGAGATGCACGTGGACGGCTTCCGGTTCGACCTCGCGGCGACGCTCGCCCGCGAACTGCACGACGTCGACCGGCTGTCAGCCTTCTTCGACATCATCCAGCAGGACCCCGTCATCAGCCAGGTCAAGCTCATCGCCGAGCCGTGGGACGTGGGGGAGGGCGGCTACCAGGTCGGGGCCTTCCCCCCGTTGTGGTCCGAGTGGAACGGCAAGTACCGCGACACGGTCCGTGCCTACTGGAGGGGCGACGAGGCAACGCTCGGGGAGTTCGCGAACCGCCTTACCGGAAGTTCCGACCTCTATGCGGGAGAGACCTGCCGCCCCTACGCGAGCGTCAACTTCGTCACCGCCCACGACGGTTTCACGCTGCGCGATCTCGTCTCGTACAACACGAAGCACAACGAAGCCAACGGGGAGCACAACCTCGACGGCGAGAGTCACAATCTGTCCTGGAACTGCGGCGTGGAAGGACCCACCGACGACCCGAGCGTTCTCGCCTGCCGGGCGAAGCAGCAGCGCAACTTCCTCGTGACGCTCTTCCTCTCCCAGGGCGTGCCCATGCTGCTGGGCGGCGACGAGCTGGGCCGGACGCAGTACGGCAACAACAACGCGTACTGTCAGGACAACGACATCTCGTGGTACGAGTGGGACAAGCTCGATGAGCAGCTGCTCGACTTCACGCGGCGGCTCATCGCGCTCCGACACGAACACCCGATCTTCCGCCGGCGCCGCTGGTTCGTCGGTCGTTCCATTCGAGGAACCGAGTTGACGGATATCGGCTGGTTCCGACCCGACGGCTCGGAGATGAGGGACGAGGACTGGGACGTGGGATTCGCGAAGTCGCTGGGGGTGTTTCTCAATGGACGAGGGATTCCCACTCCGGGTCCGCGCGGCGAGCGCATCGTCGACGACGATTTCTACCTGGTCTTCAACGCCTCCGACGAACGCCTGGACTTCGTCCTGCCCGTGATCGGCGTCGAACGAGCCTGGGGGAAGGTGATCGACACGGACGAGACCGTTGGCCAGGAGGAAGTGAAGGCCGGGGAAGCGCTGTCCGTCGCAGCCCGTTCGACCGTGCTGCTGCGTCGCCCCAAGGACTGACATGTCGCATCCGTTCCAGCCGCCGCTGAGCCCCATGGAGGCGAAAGTCCGCGAGGAGCTGCCTGTCGGGCCCTGGGCGTACGAGCCGAAGTGGGATGGCTTCCGGGTGATCGCGTGGTCACCCGGTTCCGACGGCGCCCCGCGTCTCGACAGCCGCAACCACAAGCCCTTGCTGCGCTACTTCCCCGAGCTCGGGTCGGCGCTGGAAGCGCTACCGGAGGGGACCGTCGCGGACGGGGAGGTTGTCATCGTCCGGGACGGGGAGCTGGATTTCGATGCTCTGTCCGAACGCATTCATCCCGCCGTCAGCCGCATCGAGAAGCTGTCACACGAGACACCGGCGCAGATCGTCGCCTTCGACCTGCTCGCCCACGAAGGTCACGACCTGCGGGGTCAGCCGTTTCGCAGTCGGCGTCACCAGCTCGAGCAGATGCTCGCCGGGCTCGGGGCGCCCTGGCACCTCACTCCCTCGACAAGCGATCGGGACCTCGGTCAGCGCTGGTTCTACGAGTTCGAGTCGGCTGGGTGCGACGGGATCGTCGCCAAGCCGCTGGACGCACCCTATGCCGAGGGCAGGCGCGAGATGGTGAAGGTCAAACACCGTCGTACCGCCGACTGTGTCGTCGCCGGCTACCGGATTCACAAGGACGGCCCAGCTGCGGGCGTCGGGTCGCTGCTGCTCGGGCTCTACGACGAGGCAGGGCAGTTGCACTTCATGGGCCACTGCTCGAATTTCTCTGACGAGGAGCGCGTGTCGCTCTTCCATCGGCTGAGGCCACTCGAGGTTGACGGCAGCGATCCCTTCGGTGAGAGCGCGCGTCGACCGGGCGAGCCGAGCCGCTGGACCGGCGCCAAGGACCTGTCCTGGGTCGCGCTCGAACCGCTGCTCGTCTGCGAGGTGAGCTACGGACAGCTGACGAGCGGCCGCTTCCGGCACGCGACTCGCTTCGAGCGCTGGCGTCCGGACAAGGATCCGGGCGAATGCACGTTTGAGCAGCTCGAGCGTCCCGAGGGCCCGAGCTTCGAGGAGGTCGTCGCAGAGCAGAGATGAGCGACGAGATGACGGTAGAGGTCGCTGGGCGAGAGGTTCGCATCTCCCATCCCGGCAAGATCATGTTTCCGCAGCAGGGTTGGACGAAGCTCGATCTCGTCAACCACTATCTGGTCTGCGGAGATGGGGCGCTCCGCGGTGTCCGCGACCGGCCCACGGTGTTGAAGCGCTGGAACAATGGAGTTGCGGGAGAGCCGTTCTTTCAGAAGCGTGCTCCGAAAGACCCCGAGCACGACTACGCGACGATCCGCTTCCCCTCGGGGCGCCAGGCCGACCTGCTCGTACCCCGTCACGTCGCCGATGTCGTGTGGATGGTCCAGCTCAACTGCATCGACCTCAACCCCTGGCCCGTGCGGGCGGAGGACGTCGAGCATCCCGACGAGTTGCGGGTCGATCTCGATCCCACACCCGAGACAGGATTCGAGGCGGTCCGCACGGTCACGCTCGTCTGTCGTGACGTGCTCGACGAACACGGGCTCGTCGGCTGGCCGAAGACCTCGGGTTCCCGTGGCATGCACGTGAACGTTCGCATCGAGCCGAACTGGTCGTTCACCGAGGTGCGCCGGGCTGCCCTTGCGCTCGCGCGGGAGGTGGAGCGACGGGTCCCCGCTCTGGCGACGAGCGCGTGGTGGAAGGAGGAACGCCACGGCGTGTTCGTCGACTACAACCAGAACGCCCGCGATCGGACCGTGGCCTCGGCCTTCAGCGTGCGACCGACCGGACTCGTATCGGCCCCGCTGACATGGGAGGAGGTGGAAGACGTCGATCCCCGAGATTTTCCCATGGACCGCTTTTCCGAGCGACACGTGGCCGTCGGCGATCTCACCAGGGGCAGCGACGAAGCGGTCGGGCTCCTCGATGGGCTGCTCGACCTCGCCCGACGCGACGAGGAGGGCGGACTCGGCGACGCGCCCTGGCCGCCGCACTTCCCGAAACAGGCCGGTGAGCCGCTGCGAGCCCAGCCGTCACGGCGGCGCCGCGAGGACTAGCCGTGACACGCGAGAAGATCGTTCCCCGTCCTCTCATGGGTCCGGTCCGAAGATCAGGTCGGCTTGGCTTCTCGTTCGGTCTTTTCGCGGTGATGGGGGCGGCAGCGGGGCTCGAGGTTGCGGTAGGCGGTGGGTCCCCGGTGAGCGAGCGGCTTTTTGTGGTCCCATTCGAGTCCGTCGCGCCGGCCGCAGCCTTCCTCCACGCTCGTGACCCGTCCAGGTCAGGTGCTGGGCCCAACTCCAGGGCGGTGCGGATTCGACGGGGATGTGGCGCCCGAAGTGCTTGACCTTCTTGATCTCGCAGCCGTCGACCAGCACGCCCTTGAGAAAGGAATCTGAGGCGATACGGCGAGCCACCCCCACTGGCAGGGGGCCTACCCCTGGGATGTGACAACGCTCGCCATCCTTGGCCTGCCCACGCCGCAAGGCCTCGAGGTCGACTACGACCACCATGTCAGCCCGGGACGGGCTGCCTCCCGTCTCTGGCAGCAGCTTCACGAGGGCGTCGGCGGCGTAGGCGGCCCGTGGCTCGCGTCCCCCCTGCTGCCAGGCTTGACGGTATTCGCGGTCGGTCCGGGCGTCGATGCGGTTGACCAGGGGCGTGCCAACCTCGGGGGGTAGGCGGAAGCGCCCCGCGACCATGCCCTCGTCGTCGATCCAGTGCGTGAACTCGCGGGCCCGGTGCTGACGGTCGTGAAGGGCTTCGCGGTCGATCTCGGCGTTGAGACGCACCCGCCGGGCCTTGTCCTTCAAGCTGCGCCAGTCACCCTGAACGGCCACGTCCAACAGGTCGCCTTCGGCGGACGGGTCGACCGCAGCCGCTCTGGCGACCTCCGCGGCCTGTGCCTCTGAGATCCGCCCCGCCACGAACGCCTTCCGGGTGGCGGCAAGCCGCTCGACCGCCTTCGCCGTCTCGATCGCCGCGCTGGCCTGCCCCTGGCTGGTGCCCATGGTCTTGGCCAGCCACTGCGCCCCCGACCGGTGCCCCCTGGCCCGATAGGAGCCACTCTCTTCGACGCGCGCCGCCGCCCTGGCCCGAGTGGCCGCGCACACTTTCTCGACTTTCGCCAGGGTTTCGACCAGCTCGACCGTCTCCGAGCCCGACAGAGCCGCCACGTCGAAGTCCCTCAGCGCCTGTGTCAACGTCCCAGCCCGCCTCAGCGATCTTTTTCATACGGCCATTACCTATCGCCGGTGCGACAATTCCCCCGGCGTTCCCTGCTCATCTGTGGAAAGAGCGGGCTGATTTGTCGCATGCCGACCCTTCATTTTGGAAATTGCCACCGCCCATGTATCACCCGTCGAGCACGTGGAGATGAGGTCAAATGCAGCTCATTCAGCGCTGGAAGGTCCAGCGGGTGGGGGACCCGGCGAAGTCATCCTCAGTGAGGCCCAATACCCAGGTCGGCCGGACCTGGAAGGAGGCGTTTCGCTGTGGATCGAAGAACTCGAGGTCGTAGTCGGTCGAGTACTTGCGGTTGACCGCCTCGAGGAAGCCCCGGATGGCCTCGAGCTCGGTCACGAGTTCGGCCAGACCTTCGACCACCACGGGTTCGAGGGCATTGTCCGTCGCGACCGTGCAACGAGGGTCCGAGTCGAGGTTACGAGCCTTGCGCGACTGGCGACTACTGGAAAACCACAGTGCCCCGCCATGCCACACCCCCCACACGGGCATGAGGTGTGGTCGCCCGTCGGGCCAGCGGGTGGCCAGCCAGTAGTCGTGCGAAGCAGAAAGACGCTGCACCGCCCATGACCAGGGCAGAAGGCCCCGGCCCTCGGTCGGCCCGAGAATGCCGTAGCCGGGCATGTGGGGGCGACTCGCTGTTGGCTCGTTCAGCAGCTCATTCCTCGTTGGGCGACGGCTACGTCTCCGGGTGGGAGCGCCCCGGCCGTCCTTGCTTCGAGTCGCGGTTCTGAGCACGCTGAGGCGACCCGACCACCTCGCGCACGAAGCAGGCCACATCGTCGAGGGCATCGTGGGCAGCATCGAGCACGCGAAGGAAGCGCAGGAAGCCGTGAATCATGCCCTCATAGATGCGCAGCCGTGTGAACACACCGGCGGCTGCGAGACGCGTGGCGTAGGACACGCCCTCGTCTCGTAGCGGGTCGTGGCCGGCGACGATGAGCAGGGTGGGAGGCAGGCCATCGAGGCGGGCCCGGTGGAGGGGGGTCACCTCGGAGAGTTCCCACTCGCCCGATCCGAGGTAGCGGTTCCAGCACCAACGCAGCTCCTCTCGGGTCAGGTGATAGCCCTCGGCGAACTCGTTGATCGATTCTGAGCCCATGGTGGGGTCGAGCGCCGGGTATATGAGGACCTGGAAACGCAGGGCGGGGTGGTCACGCTCGTGAGCACGAACCGCCGCGAGCGCGGCGAGATGACCTCCGGCGCTGTCTCCGGCGATCCCTAACGAGCGAGGGTCGCCATCGAAGGAGGCGGCGTGCTCATGGGCCCAGCACGTCGCCGTGTAGGCGTCCTCGAAGGCGGCTGGGTGGTGATGCTCGGGCGCCCGCCGGTACGCGACACTGACGACGAGGCAATCGGTTCGTAGCGCAAGGTGACGGCACAGGGCGTCATAACTGTCGAGGGTGCCGACGAGCCACCCGCCCCCGTGGAGGTAGACCACGACCGGGAAAGGACCGGCGCCCTCAGGCCGGTAGGTGCGCACTTGGAGCAATCCGGCGGCGGTGGGGATCTTGTGGTTGCGCACTTCGCCAACCTCCGGTCCCGCGCCGACGAGTGCTTCGGTCTGCTCCGCATGCGCCTCCCGGGCCTCGGTAGGGCTCATCTCGTGCATAGGTGGAGTCCCCGCCTCAGCCAAGCGCTGCAAGAGTTGTTCGGCTTGTGGATGCAGCGACATCAGTCGGCTCTCGACAACGGTGGGCGTGGTCTTGGCGCTTCCAAACCGCGGCTCGGTTTATCGAGTCGCGGGGGAATCTGAGGCGGGCGACGGGAACTGCCGTCGCCGTTGACGAGACCCTAACGGAGGCGGGAGACACGAGGCGAGGGCCGCCAGTGAGATGATCGTTGCCTTGGACCCGTGTGCTGGGTGTAATTGTGTGCACAGGAGAGCAAGGAGAAATCTGCGCTGTCCGGGCGGCAACCTGCAAGGAGCAAGGCCGTCAGCCGGCTCGTTCGGAGGTCTAGGGCCGCATCGGACAGGTACCTCGTCCACCCGTCCGCGTACGACTGGCGTCGAGGGATGTAGAAGAGGGGAAGAGAGCAGTTCGTCAAAGGAACCATCGTGTCGAAGATCGGACGTCCCCGACGCATCAAGCGGGTCGCGCCCGCCCCGGCTCCCGATCCACGACGGTGGGGGGAACCGGCTCCCGCTCCAGCCTCCCCACCCGCGACCCCCAAAATCCCGCAGCCTGCGACCCCGGGGCCGGCGAAGGGATCGTGAGCGCAATCCACGAGGCCGCCCTCGTGGTCTCGCTCTGTGCGTTTGCCGTTGTCGCGGCCGCTCTGACCTTGGGATGGATGCCCTGGCTCAGGTCTCTCGTGTGGTCCGGCCGGCTTCCGCGCCGTCTTGGTGCACTCCCCACGGAGGAGGTGCCAGCCGATGAGGCGCCCCGTGGCTGGAAGTGCGCCCAGCTGCTCGTCTCCCCGGATCAACGGGAGATCCGACTGGCGGGAGTCACGATCGGGGGGGCCTACTGCGTGGAGGACGTGGCTGCGTGCGTGCTGGGCCGCGGGCACCTGCCACCATCGCTCAGCTGTGAGTGCGGGTTCTACGCCTTCTCCGAGCGCATGGATGCCGAGAACATGCTCGCCTGCCGCTTCGGATACGACGAGCAGGTAGTGGTTCGGGTGCTCTGCGAGGTCGACTTGTCTGGCACCGTCATCGTCTGTGACCGCGGCTACCGGGCGGAGCGTCAACGGGTGCTAAGCATCGGTCTGCTGCCGTGGTGCGCCGATTGTGCTGCTGGCGGTCGTCTCGTGCGGGCCGGCCTCGTAGGCACAGAGGGGCGGCTCCCGACGACCTCCTGGGTTTCCGTCGACGAACTCCATGCCTCGCAGGGTCTGCACCCGAGTGTGAGAGTGCGCAGAGAGTGGGCGGCCCTGCGGCCGCTGTGCGAAGCCTGTGGCGAGCTGGTCGGCCGCACCGGAGTGGCCCTCACCCTGTTCGCGACGACCCAGCGGCTGGGCACGGAGGTCCGCTGGCTTGACCCGGGACTCATAGCCGGCGAGCGTGTCCTCGCCGGACATCGTCCTCGCCGACTGTGGAACCCGTGACAGTCAGGCGTGGAGGCGGGCCACTCTGGCTTCCACCCTCTCAGGCTCCGCGGAACGCCACGCCCACAAGTCGGTGAGTTCGGCGACCTCGAAGAGCGTGAGAGTCTCACGCTCGACGAGGGCCTCTGCGACGGTGTGGAGCCGGTGAAGGTGGTCGGAGAGGATCGTGTGCGCAGCCTGTTGGGCGTTCCAGAGCAGCTTGCGGACGGCCAGATCGGATGGCGCCCCGTTGGGAGCGAGCGAGCTGGCATGGTCGCGTCCCGCCAGCTCCAGCTTTCCGGTCATCGCCCACCGCTCCACCATGCGACGAGCGAGCTTGGCGGCGTCGTCCAGGTCGTCCTCCGCCCGCGTGGTGGGGTCACCAAAGACGAGCACCTCCGCGGCTCGACCTCCGAGCAGGACGATGAGCTGGGCCATGAGTTCGCGCTTCGTCGAGATCTCGCGGTCGTCACCGAGCGACCATGGCGATCCCGTCGTGGCGGTGCGACGAACGAGTGAGATTCGTGATGGCGGCTTGACGCCCCGCAGCACGAGCGTGAGCAGGACGTGCCCGGCTTCGTGGATGGCGATGAGGTGTTTCTCCTCGTCGTCCAACAGCCGCGAGGAGCGGGTACCTCGGCTGATGCGCGTCACCGCTTCCTCGACGTCCTCCATCGCGATCTTCGTGCGATGCCGGCGGGCGGCGAGTAGGGCGGCCTCGTTGACGAGGCTTGCCAGTTCGGCGGCGGACAGCCCCGCGGTCTGGCTTGCCACCTCGCCCCAATCGACATGGCGGGAGAAAGGCCTCCTTTGGGCGTACAGCCGCAGGATGGCCTCACGACCGGTGACGTCCGGCCGGTCGATCTGGACGCGACGGTCGAAGCGCCCGGGGCGCACGAGGGCGGGGTCGAGCAGCTCAGGGCGGTTCGTGGCCCCGACCATGAGAACGCCGATGGCGTCGGCGAAGCCGTCGAGCTCGACGAGGAGCTGGTTCAGGGTGTGGTCGAACTCGCGATCTCCCGCGGTGCCGCTGCTGCGCCGGCGTCCGACAGCATCGAGCTCGTCGATGAAGACGATCGCTGGCGCCTTGCGCTTGGCTTCGTTGAAGAGCCGCCGGATTCGGGCCGCCCCGAGCCCCACGTACTGCTCCACGAAGCTCGCGGCGGAGACGTAGTAGAAGGGCACCCCCGTCTCGCCGGCCAACGCCCGTGCCAGCAACGTCTTGCCGTTCCCGGGCGGCCCGCACAGGAGGATGCCGCGAGGCAGGTCGGCCCCCACCGTCTGGAAGCGGCTCGGATCGGCGAGGTAGTCGCGCATCTCGTCGAGTTCGGCGATGGCGTCGTCGAGGCCGGCCACGTCTGCGAACGAGACCGTGGGATGTTCGGAGGCGAACTCCGATTCGGCCGCGGGGGGCCGATCCGCGACCTGCCGGCTGGCCGCACGCCGGCGTCCAGTCACCGCGAAGTAGAGGACGAGTCCGGTGCCCACGATGATGAACAGCGCCGCGACGAGAAACTCCGTCTGCAGCAGCCCAGTCACCGGCGCGCACCGCTGATTCGGACCATGACCGTGACCTCCCCACCCCTTGCGCGGCGCACGCTAGCGAAGGGCGATGTGAGCGTTCAACGCGAAAAAGCCGGCGACCCCAACCGGTGGTGACAGCAGTACCGCCAATCTACCCGTTGCTTGCTGCGGCGGCTGCGGTCGCCAGCGCCGCTGCGAATATGGGCAGGGAGCGCTCGATCATCTCGTCGCTCGCGGTGAGCGAGATGTGGAAGTAGCCGGGCATCTCCACCACGCGGCCAGGGAGGACGAACACGTCTTGCCTGGCCAGCAACTCGGCGAAAGCAACATCGTGGGCCAGCGGCGATCGCGGCAGGAGATAGAAGCCTCCCTCCGGAAGGTGGACGTCATACCCCTGCTGCTGCAACGCCTCCACCATACGGTCACGTTTGTGCTGCAGATGAGCGAGGTCGATGCAGAGGGGTTCGAGATCCGCGAGCGCGTACTGCATGACCGCATCCGGGACCGCGACGCCCTGCACGAGGATGGTCAGTGTGAGCGCCTCGCGCACCCGCTCACGGCCGGGCATCGTGCGAGGTAGGGCCACGAAGCCGAGTCGTTGGCCGGGCGTGAGGGTGCTCTTGCTGGTCGTGTGGACCATGAGACAGTGTGGCGAGAAGCTGGCCGGGCTGTGAAAGCGGCGGCCGTCGAACAGGATTCGGCTGTAGGACTCATCGGAGATGATCATGATCGGGCGGCCGCTGCGCTGCGCCCCACGTTCGGTTACGTCCGCTAGCCGCTGCAGCGTACGAGGAGGGTAGATCCTGCCCGAGGGGTTGTTGGGCGTGTTGACGATGATGGCGCGGGTGCGGGGCGAGATCGCGTCCTCGACGGCGGGCACGTCGATGTCGAAAGTGTCACGGTCCACGGGGACCCTGACGGGTTCACCCCCTACGGAGAGGATCATAGCCTCGTAGAAGAACCACGGGGGGCTGAGGAAAATAACCTCGTCACCCGGGTCGATGAGGGTTGCCAGTGCGGCGGCGATACCCCCTGCCGCCCCTCGGGTCAGGACGACGTCCTGGGGATCGACCTCCACGCCCTGTCGCTCTATCAGCCCCGCCGCGGCCGCTGCCCTCGCGCCCGGCTCATCGACTCGATAGGCGAACCAGTCGGGCCTGCGGGGGTGAGTGCAGCGGGCGATGACCTCGACGACTTCTGGCAGCGGGGGCTCCTGGGGGTTGCCGGCCATGAAGTCCATGATGCCCGTGGCCCCCATTCGAGCCGCGTACGCGGATTCCCGCACGACCTGCAGAAAAGGGCGCAGGGAACGTTCTACCGCTTCGACCCTGCGGGCGACGGGCGGCGTCATTCGGCTGTCCCTTCTCGAACGTGCCGTCACTCACGCGCTGGCGCTGCAGTTGTTTCGGTTTCTTGACGGTGGGGGAGAAGGTGGCACGGGCCCCGGGTCGCCACGTGCGCGGGCGACAGGTGCCTACCGTTGCAGGAGACGACGCATCTCGCTGATCTCAGCCTGCTGGGAATCGATGATGTGACGGGCCAGCTCCGTCGCCTCGCGGAACTGGCCCTTGTCCAGCTCCTCCTGTGCCATGCCTACCGCCCCCTCGTGGTGACGGATCATGCCCTCCAGGAAGAGGCGATCGAATGTGGGTCCGGACGCCTGACGCAGTTGGGCCATCTCGGCCTCCGACAGCATGCCCGAGCCACCATGCCCTCCATGCTCTGCATGCACCTGCTGACGCCAGTCCTCGAGCCAAGCTGTCATCTGGTCGATCTCGGGCTGCTGGGCCGACTTGATGCGGGAGGCGAGATCCTTGACCTCGGGGCTCGACGCCTGGCTGAGCGCCAGATCCGACATCTCGATGGCCTGCTGATGGTGCGGGATCATGCCCTGCGCGAAGGCGACATCGGCTTCGTTGTGATCCGGTGTGGGCTGCTCCAGGGCGGGTTGGTCCTGAGTGCCGCCACAGGCAGAGCCGACCAACATCAGGCCGAGGGCACATCCAATCAGCAGGCGCTTCATGCTGTTCCTGTCCACTCTCGCGTGTGAGTCCTCGCCCCGCAGCCTCTTGGCGTGGCTCGAGCAACACGGTCGCAACGTCGAGCCGGTTTTTTTGCCGCGGCCACTGTAGTCATGGAAAACGCCAGCCTCGGACCGTCCAGATGAGGCGGCCAGAGTCGAAGTTGTGGTTATGCCGAGGGGGGGCCGAATTGGTGCAGGGGGAGGCGCACAACTCGCGGGACGGACTGCAGGCGCAAGTTTACATAAGATCCATTATGGGCTCTCGAGTGGGACGAGATCGTGTGCCGACATAGGCCGCGAGGTGCTCGCCGGTCAGGGTGGAGCGGGCGGCGACGAGGTCGGCGGGTGTGCCCTGGGGGGCGACGAGGTCGGCGGGTGTGCCCTCGAAGACGATCCTGCCGCCGTCGTGGCCGGCGCCGGGGCCGAGGTCGATGATCCAGTCGGCGTGCGCCATGACTCCCTGATGGTGTTCGATGACGATGACCGACTTGCCGTCGTCGACCAAACGATCGAGCAGTCCGAGCAGCTGCTCGACGTCCGCGAGGTGAAGACCCGTCGTCGGTTCGTCGAGGACGTAGGTGCCGCCCTTCTCTCCCATGTGAGTCGCGAGCTTGAGCCGCTGACGCTCGCCGCCGGACAGCGTGGTGAGCGGCTGGCCAAGAGTGAGAT
>JBHELG010000074.1:0-36489 GCA_046263195.1 Nitriliruptorales bacterium
ATCGATCCCGGCCACCATCCAGTGCAGGAACGTCCCGTGAGGGGCATCCGGGTCCTCGAAGGTCACCGCGATTTCGACGGTGTCGCCGGGGATACCTCGCCAGGCGACCATGGGACTGAGATTCTCGCCATCGCAGGTGTAGCGGGCCGGGATCGACCCGCCGTCGGGGAAGGTGCTCTCGACGTGGATCGTGTTCGGTACGTCCCTTGCGGCTCGAGAGGGTACCAGCTTGGCCACGCTCGCTCCTTCACGTCTCGGGTGGAGCTCCAACGAGATGATCACCGGAGCCTTGGCAACACCTCCTGTTCGTAGAAGCGGAAGAAGCCGCCCTGGTCGGGTCCCACCTGATGCACGCAGATGTGGTCGAAGCCAGCTTCGATGAACGCCTGGACCCCGGCGACGTGGCGATCAGGGTCGGGACCACCGACGAGGGCCTCTCCGACATCGTCCTCGCGCACGAGCGAGGCCGCCTGCTCGAAGTGGGCAGGAGTCGGCAGCTCCTGTCCGAGCTCTCCCGGAATCCCCAGGTTCGGCCACCAAGTGTGAGCCTGCCGGCGAGCCTCGCTTTCCGACTCCGCCCAGCAGACCTTGAGCTCCGCGTAGCACGGCCGTTTGGCGCTCCCCATCGCCGTGAAGGTCTCGACGAGCTCGCGATCAGGGGACGTCGCGATGAGCCCTTCGCCGATGCGTCCCGCGAGTTCAGCGGCGTTCGCGCCGCTGGCCGCCATCATGATGGCCGGGGGCTGTTCGGGGAGGGTGTATACGCGGGCATTCTCGAGCGTGTAATACGTGCCATGGTGGGAATGGCTCCCGCCGCCCCACAGGCGGCGCATGAGGGCGACGGCCTCTTCGAGCATCGCATGGCGCACCGGTGTGGGCGGCCAGCGGTCGCCGAAGATGTGCTCGTTGAGATTCTCCCCACTCCCCACGCCGAGGAAGAACCGTCCTGGGAGCATGGTCGTGGCGGTCGCGGCCGCCTGGGCGATTATTGCGGGATGGGTGCGTATGGTCGGGCACGTCACGCCGGTCCCAAGCCTCAGCCTTTCGGTGGACTCGGCGATCGCACCGATGACGCACCACACGAACGGGCTCTGGCCCTGACGATGGGTCCAGGGGTGGTAGTGATCGGAGATGAGGGCGAAGGAGAACCCGACCTCCTCAGCGCGCCGCGCGTAGCGGACGAGGTCCATCGCGCCGTGATCTTCGCTTGACAGCTTGTAACCGATCTCCACCTTCGCCATGCTCCTCTACCTTGGGCCGGGTTCGGTTCTGGGGCGGGAGCGGTCGTGGCTCGTCCGGGAAGGGCCGCAGGCCCGGCGGGCGGGAGCGTAAGAGACCGCGGGCGGGACAACGACTGATCCCCCCACGGTAGGAGCACGGTCGCGGACGGTGGAGGGTTGGCGGGGACTCGTGGAGGTGGACCGTGAAGGTCGGGATCGTGGGACTCGGTCGCACAGGGTCGGGCGTGGCCGCAAGGCTGCGCAGCCGCGGCGTGGAGACCCTCGGCTATGACCGCGACCCCGACAGGACGCAGGTCGGCTCGCTGAACGAGCTCGTGGACCTACTCGACGAGCGCCCGCGAGTGGTGTGGACGCTCGTCCCGGCCGGTGCCGCGACCGGAGCTGTCGTCGTGGAGCTCGCCGATCTGCTCGCGCCCGGTGACGTAATCGTCGAAGGAGGCAGATCCGACTTCCGCGACTCCATCTGGCGGGCGGCGATGCTGGCCGACCGTGATATCAACTTCGTCGACATCGGGCTGAGCGGCGGCGTCAGCGGCGAGGCTTCCGGCTACTGCGTGATGGTCGGGGGCAGCAGCGAGGATGTCGCTCGCCTGCGGCCGATGCTCGAGGCTGTCGCCGTCGAGGGCGGCATAGGCCACCTCGGCCCGGTCGGTTCGGGCCACTTCACCCAGATGGTGCACAGCGCGATTGAGGACGGTCTCATGCAGGCATATGCAGAGGGCTACGGGCTGCTCGCCGCCGCTGACCTCGACATCAACGTTGCTGCCGCCGTCGAAGTGTGGCGGCACGGCGGCGTGGTCCGGTCCTGGCTGCTCGACCTGCTGGCCGAGGCGCTGATGGACGACCCCCATCTCGAGCAGGTGCAGGGCTACGCGAAGCTGGTGGGGATCGGAGGGCGGGCCATACGGGAGGCCGTGCGTCTCGCCGTACCGGTGCCGGCCCTCTCCGCGGCGCTCCAAGCCCGGCTCGCATCGCAGCCGGAAGTTTCCCCCTCCACCAGGGTGGTTGCGGTCCTGCAGCGGCAGTTCCGTGATGAAGGGGTCTCTGGCAGGGCATGACCTGCTTCGGCTTCCCAGTGGTCCGGGGCTGAGGCGGTTGCGATGGCAGGTGGCGCGTGAGCAGTAGGCGTACGAACCTTGGACTCCTCGCCTTTCTCACGCTCGCGTTCGTCACCGGGTTGCTGTCGTTCGGGATCGGCACCGGCTGGGTCCGTGTCGCGGTCCTCGCCCACGCCGTTGGCGGGCTGGGAGTGATCGTGCTCTCACCCTGGAAGTCGGTCGCGATCCGACGCGGACTGCGTCGACGCCCTCCCAGCCTGAGGGGACACGGGCTCGAGAGCTCGGCTTCCCTCGCGCTCACCCTGCTCCTCGCCGTTGCGGTGGCCACCGGGCTGCTCCACGCGGTCGGGGCCGATCGACTCGGTCCGCTGGCCGCGATGCAGATCCACGTGGCTGCCGCCCTCGCGGCGATGCCCTTTGCGCTCTGGCACGTCCGCATCCGTCCCGCCCCGTTGAGAGGCAGCGATCTGTCGCGTCGCGGACTGCTGCGGATCGGACTTGTCCTCGGTGCGGCGGGGGTGGTGTGGGCCGCGCTGGAGGGGCTGATGGTGGCAGCCTCACTACCTGGACGGCGGCGTCGGGCCACCGGTTCACACGAGATGGGGTCCTACGACCCGCGCAGAATGCCGGTCACACAGTGGCTCGACGACGACGTGCCCCGCCTCGACGAAGCGACCTGGGCGCTCACCGTTCGTCTCCCTCTTCATGAGCGACGTTGGCGGCTCGACGAGCTCGAGGCCGACTTGGAACCCCTCGTGGCGACGCTCGACTGCACGGGAGGATGGTACGCCGCCCAGGAGTGGTCGGTGCTACCGCTGCGACGGCTCGTCGGCGACCCGGGAGATGCGCGTAGCATCTTGGCGCGCTCCGTGACGGGCTATTCCCGACGCTTTCCAATCGTCGACCTCGACCATCTCTGGCTCGCCACCCGGGTCGCCGGTGAACCACTCAGCCCCGGCCACGGCTTCCCGGCACGCATCGTCGCACCCGGCCGACGAGGCTTCTGGTGGGTGAAGTGGCTGGAAACGATCGAGCTCAGCGAAGAGCCATGGTGGTGGCAAAGCCCCTTCCCGCTGACCTAGCTGGCGAGCCTCTTTACCAGCGTCCACGAGCCGGGCGCACTCGCTCACAGCGACGGCACGAGGCACGGCAGCCGGTGGGCAGCACCTGCACGTCGAGGCGCCTCCCGCAGCGTGAGCAGAAGCGCGGCGCGTCGAGGAGGAGCGGTTGACAGCCACAGTGAGTGCCGTCATCGGCCTCCGGCAGCCCGCATCCGGTGCAGTAAGCCCCGCTCACAGCACAGGAGGCAGCGCCCGAAGCGGGACACCGAGCGTCGTGAGCATGTCGAGGTCCTCGCGGGGCGCACGACCGAGCGTCGTCAGATAGTTGCCGATGATGAGGCCGTTCGCCCCGCCGAGGATGCCGGCGGCTTGCAGGTCGCGCAGCGCGACCTCCCGACCGCCGGCGTAACGGAGCAGAGTCCACGGCAACACGAGGCGGAACAACGCCACCGCGTGGAGCGCCACGCGCGGCTCGAGTGGTCGACGTCCCCCCAGGGGTGTCCCCGGCCTGGGATTGAGGAAGTTCAACGGTGTCTCGGCCGGGTGGAAGGCGGCGAGCTGGAGCGCGAGCTCCGCGCGCTGCGCCCTGCTCTCGCCCATTCCCACGATGCCGCCACTACAGACCTGCATGCCGTGGTCTGCAACGAGGCCGAGCGTCTCGACCCGCTCCTCCCAGCTGTGACTCGAGACGATCCGTGAGAAATAGGAGCGCGCTGCTTCGAGATTGTGGTTGTACTTCTTCACCCCCGCTTCGGTCAGCCGGCGGGCCTGCTCCCGGCTGAGAATTCCCGCGCTGACCGCCACGTCCATGTCCGTATCCGCCCTGAGCGCGGCGACGAGTTCGAGGATGTGAGCGAGCAGCCGCTCGTCGGGGCCGCGCACCGCGTAGACGAGACAGAACTCGGTCGCGCCGACGTCACGCGCCTCGAGCGCCGCGGCCACCACCTCCCGGGTCGAGAGCGGAGGCTGCGGTTTGACGCTTCTCGGAAAGACGGCGGACTGTGAGCAGAAGGCGCAGTCCTCGCGGCAACCCCCCGTCTTGGCGGAGACGATCGACTCGAGTGAGACCTCTTCTCCGCTCCAAGCCACCCGCACGCGATGGGCAAGGGCAAGCATCGCCTCGAGATGGCCGTCACCGAGCTCGGCGAGCGCGAAGGCTTCTTCTACGCCGATCGCTTCACGTCGGCCGAGCAGGGTCTCTTCGACGTGCGCGAGCAGTCCTTGGGGGTCGGCGACGAAGATCGCGACCTGTTCGGAATCCGGGGCCGCAGCCAGCAGCACCTCGTGTGTGGCCTTCACAGGTTCTCCACTCGGTGGAGCGGTCCCGGCCTGCCCGCTGTCGGGACAAGCCAAGAAGGGTTGCGACAGCGTAGGAGACCGGAGAGGCATCGCAGCGGGGGCGCCAACTCCCGTGCGCGCTGCGACTCTCGTACGGGGGGGCATCTTGACAGGGCGTAGTGCGCCTCCACCCTGGTCCCATGGCAAGGAGGAGTGGTTTCAGCCCGCGGGGTAGGCCCAGCAGAGCCGTCGAGGGCCCAGCCCCCCCACCGCTTGCGAGGTTCGAAGAGAGTGCCGCCGACGAGAATTCCCTGCCCGCCGCCTGGACCGCCAGCCTGACCGCGTTCGTGCAACACATCGCGCTCGAGCGAGGCCGCAGCCCCAACACCGCCGCCGCATACCGGCGCGATGCCGAGCACCTAGCCCGCTTCTGCGCTGATCAGGGCTGCTCGCAACCGGCTGGGGTGAACCACTCGCTGCTGCGTCGCTTCCTCGTGGAGCTGGCCCAGTCGGGCTATGCGCGCTCCTCGATCGCCCGCAAGGTGAGTGTCGCTCGCTCGTTCTTTGCCTTCCTTGCTCGACGGGGCTACACCGCCCACGATCCCGGGCCGATGCTCCGCAGCCCCAAGCAAGCTCAGCATCTGCCGCGGGTGCTACGCCCCGACCAGGTTGCCGCGCTCCTGACCTCTCCCGACCCTGCCACCCCGGCGGGGAAGCGGGATCGGGCGCTGCTCGAGCTGCTCTACGGCTGCGGAGCGCGAGTAGCGGAGGCTTGTGAACTCGACCTGGGTCGTCTCGATCTTCGCCAGCGCCAGGTGCGGCTGCTCGGGAAAGGGCGCAAGGAGCGCATCGTGCCGCTCGGTGAGCCCGCAGTCGACGCGCTAGCCGAGTACCTGTCCGAGGGACGACCTGCCCTTGCCGCGCTCGCCGCCGCTCGGCCTGATCGTGGGATCAGCGCCCAGTCCAACGCGGTATTCCTCAACAGTCGTGGTGGGCCTCTTGGCGTCCGCAGCGCCCGCACCATCATCGAGCGCGCGGCCCGTAGCGCCGGGCTCGGACGAGTGACTCCGCACACCCTGCGACACAGCTGTGCCACCCACCTTCTCGAAGGCGGAGCAGACCTCCGCTCCGTGCAGGAGCTGCTCGGCCATGTCTCGCTTGCCACAACCCAGCGCTACACCCATCTTTCCCGGGGACGACTGGTCGAGGTCTACGCGAGCGCACATCCCCACGCACGCGGGCGCCCCCAAAGGGCACTTCGTCGCAACCGGGCACTAGCATGACCGGTGTGATGAACGGCCGGGGTGATCGGGCCAGGATGGCTACCTCTGGAGGTGCGGCCCTGGACCCCGAGATCCGAGCCCTGTGGCAGGAGTATCGAGAAGCTGGGCGCGCCGAGGTCCGCGAGAAGCTCATTCTCCACTACGCCCCGCTCGTCAAGTACGTCGCTGGCCGTGTCGGGGTCGGACTGCCCCAGACCATCGAGCACGCGGACCTCGTCTCCTACGGGATGTTCGGACTCATCGACGCCATCGAGCGCTTCGACCTCGGCAAGGGCGTGAAGTTCGAGACCTACGCGATCACCCGCATCAAGGGGGCCATCATCGACGAGCTGCGGTCGGTGGACTGGGTCCCCCGGTCAGTGAGAGCCAAGGCTCGCAGCATCGACCGAGCGATGCAGGCGCTCGAAGGCCGACTGCAGCGAACTCCCACGGACGAGGAGCTGGCCCAGGAGCTCGGCGTGTCATCGCGCGAGCTTCAGACGATGCTCGAGAAGGTGTCGTTCATCTCGATCGTGGCGCTCGATGAGGCGCTGAGCGTGGGGGGGGAAGGCGGCACACGTCCGGCGCTCGTCGACACCCTGCAAGACGTCACCTCCATCGGGCCAGAGGAGAAGGTCGACGAGAGCGAGATTCGGCGTCTGCTCGCTGAAGCGGTGGCCCGCCTGTCCGAGCGGGAGCAGAAGGTCATCGCCCTGTACTACTTCGAGGGTCTGACGCTGGCTCAAATCGGCAACATCCTCGGAGTGACCGAATCGCGCGTCTGCCAGATCCATACGAAAGCGGTGCTCTCGCTGCGCTCCAAGCTGCTCGAACGCGAAGCTGGCTGACACTCCCCTCTGCGATCCTCCCCCTCCGGCGTCGCTGAACTGTGCGTCAGCCTCGTTCTTGGCTCATGCTAGGTCGCCGAGGCCTGATCTGGGGGAGCGTCGTAGTGGCGGCTCGGGCCTGTCTGGAGACGAGGAGCGGCCTCGACAGCAACGGATTTCCGCGCCGCTCGTTGTCCCCAGCCTGCTGACGACGTTGCGGCATGCGGTCGTGCTACCCCCTTTAGTCTCGCGGAAGCCAGGACGCCGGGGGCGGAGGAGCCTGCACCGTGCCCCGCCCCCTGTTCGCGCTGCTCGCTGCGGTTCAGTTCATGCTCGTCGGGACTCCCCTCTCCCATGCCGCCCCTGCCCGCACGACCCAGTCCGAGCCGGCCTCGTCAGGTGCCGCTTCAGGCGCAGCCGCGGTGCGACCCCGCTCCACGCCCCCACGAGTGGTCTACGTGCCGCCGGTTCCCGGCCCGGTGGTTGTCAGCTTCGACCCTCCCGCGCAGCGGTGGGGCTCCGGTCATCGGGGCGTGGACCTCTCTAGCGGGGAAAACGAGCTAGTTCGCGCCTCAGCCGACGGCGTCGTGGCCTTCGCGGGCTCGGTCGCGGGCGCACGCTGGGTCAGCCTGGACCACCCGGACGGGGTACGCACGAGCTACGGCCCGCTGGCCCGGGTCGAGGTGATGGCTGGGCAGCTCGTACGTCGCGGCGATGACCTCGGAACTGTCCTGGCTGGACACCAGCGCGCCCCCGATCTCCCCGCGGTCGTCCTGCATTGGAGCGCACGCCGCGGCGGCGACTACTTCGACCCTCTTACCTTGCTGGAGACGAGGACTTGGCGACCAGCCTTGTCCGGACCGGGTCAAGAAGAGACAGCAGACCCCCCCGACATCCCCCACTACCGCCCGTGGCGAGGTCGCCGGGGGTTGACGGGGAGGCTTGGCTTCGTCGAGGGCTCACCGGTTGCCCGCGGCCCGGGCTGGCTGCTACCGCCCAATCCCAACCACGTCGTCGCCATCGCGGGTCTGGGCAGCAGTTCCGGCAGGAAACCGATCGACCTTACCCACCTTGGCTTCGATCCCGCCAGCGTTACGGAGCTCAGTTACGGGGGCCGGCACGACGGCGGCGGGGATCCCCGTGATCCCCGCCGCGACCAGCTCCCCTACGGTCCGCAGGACACCTGGGACGGCGTGCACAGTGCGGCCCTTCGATTGCGTGACGAGTTGAGAGCGTTGCAGGCGCGATCGCCGGGTCAGGCCGTCGACCTCGTGGGACACTCCCTGGGGGGACTCGTCGCGCTCACCTACCTGCTGACCCTTCACGACCCCGCCGACCCCTCCCTGCCCCCGATTGCACACGTCGTGACGATCGCCTCGCCGCTGGAGGGAGCTGACCTTGCGCGTGCCGTTGCGCTCGGGAGCGACTCCCCGCTGTCACGTGCTGCGATCCACGAGATAGCACGCCTCACGGGGCTGCCGGGACCGCAGGAGCAGACGGTGCAAGACCTGGCAGTAGGCTCGCCACTCGTCACGGAGCTCGGCGGCGCCTGGACACTCGCCCACCAGGCCCGCTGGTCTGGACCTCTGGCGACAGGCACCCAGGTCCTCACTCTCGGCGGCTCGCGCGACCTGGTGGTTCCCGAGCATCGCAGCGACCTACCAGGCGCCGCGCACGTGGTCCTTCCCGGCGGGCACGATCGTCTGCGTCTGACCGAGGCCAGCCGCATAGTCGTGCGCGCCTTCCTCGACGACGACCCGGTACCGGGCGAACCCGGCGGACTCGGGCACCTTCTGTCCCATCCTCTGGGCGCCGGCGAGCAGCTTCTCGGCGAGGTGGCGGGCAACCTCGTCCGGTGACTTTGATACCCTGCCATCAGGCCCGCCTCGGCGGGCCGCTACTACACACGCCCGCTGACGGGCGGCCTCGGTGCCCTGTCGTGCTCGAAGCCATCGGGGTCGGCCGCACCGGTTGACGCGGGCGGAGGCCGAACCGACTCGAAAAGGATCTTCATGGCCGTCGTCACCATGCGCCAGCTCCTCGAAGCCGGCATCCACTTCGGGCACCAAACGAGACGCTGGAACCCGAAGATGAAGCGTTTCATCTACGGGGACCGCAACGGCATCTACATCGTTGACCTACGCCAGACCGTCGACGCCATTCAGGCGGCCTACTCCTTTCTCCGTGACCTCGTCTCGCGGGGCGGCACGGTGCTCTTCGTCGGCACGAAGCGTCAGGCCCAGGAGTCGATCGTCTTCCACGCAAACCGCGTAGGCATGCCCTTCGTGACGGAACGTTGGCTCGGCGGCATGCTGACGAACTTCGAGACCATCAAGGGCCGGATCGGACGCCTACGGGAGCTCGAAGCCATGGAGGAACAGGGCCTGTTCGAGATCCTCCCGAAGAAGGAGGTCCTGTCGCTGCAGCGTGAGCGGGACAAGCTCGAGACGAGCTTGGGCGGCATTCGCAACATGAGCCGCCTGCCGGATGCGGTCTGGGTCGTGGACACGGTGAAGGAGGAGATCGCGGTCAAGGAAGCGAACCGCTTGCGAATTCCGGTCATCGCCATCCTCGACACGAACTGCGACCCCGACCTCGTCCAATTTCCCATCCCGGGCAACGACGACGCGATCCGCTCGGTGGCCCTGCTCACCCGCATCATTGCCGACGCCTGCGCTGACGGTCTGCTCCTGAGGGCTTCTCGTTCCCCGGACGAGGAGCTGCGCGAACAGGCACTGGCAGCAGCCGGGGCCGGATCCGGCCTCGCTATCTCAGAGCCGAAAGCCGAATGGGAGATCGAGCTCGAACGTGCGCAAGCGGCCGCGCAAGCGGCTGCCGCGGGAGCAGCGCCAGATGCGTCCGACGCCGCCCCGACCGAGGGTCGGGCAGCTCCCCCACAAGCGGTCCCATCGGAGCCGGAAGCGGCCGCCGCCCAGCCGGCTGGCGCCCCATCCGCCGCGGGCGATGAGCAGCTGCGCCGCAAGCCGCAATCACCCACCGAGCAGCCCCAGGCAGAAGACGCGCCCGGCGAGCCTCCTTTCGAGTCGACCCCTGACCACCACGACTCCGTCTAGGAGCACGAGGCGCCTTGGTTTTCCACCGGGTCCGGCTGGCGAGCGAGGCTCACCGGGCGCGCGGGAAGTGCGACGTATGGCACGACAAGCGACCGAGACAGGAGCACGAACGTGCCCGAGATCACCGCAGCCGAAGTGAAACGTCTCCGCGAGGCGACCGGCGCCGGGATGATGGCGTGCAAGCAGGCGCTCATCGACGCCGACGGCGACTTCGAGAAGGCCGCTGACCTCGTCCGGGAGCGTACGGGCGCGAAGATGGACGCCCGTGCTGCCGGTCGCACCGCCCACGAGGGGCTCGTGCACGCCTACCTGCACGCTCCCACCCCCGGAGTCCCACCACGGGTCGGCGTGCTCGTGCAGCTGGCGTGCGAGACTGACTTCGTCGCTCGCAACGAGCTGTTCCAGCAGCTGGCAAGAGACGTGGCCCTCCACATCGCCGCAGCCAACCCCCAGTTCGTCTCCGAGGACGAGGTCGACCCCGCCACGCTCGCCAAAGAGCGTGAGTTCGCCCGCAGGCAGGCACTTGAGGAGGGAAAGCCGGAGCAGATCGTCGACCGCATCGTCGACGGCAAGCTGAGAGCCTTCTTCAAGGAGCAGGTACTGCTCACTCAGCCCTTCGTGAAGGACGAACAGCGGACCGTGGGCGAGGTCATCTCCGAGGTTCAGGGCATCATCGGGGAGAAGATCGAGGTCGCTCGCTTCGCCCGCTTCCAGGTCGGCGGTTAGCGGGCAGTGCGGGACTCGCCACCCTTCCTGCTGGACTCCGAGGTGTTGCGGCACACGAGCGCTGCGTCGCCCGGGGGAGTCGATGGCTACCGCTGCACTCCCACGGGACCTAGCATCCAAGAGCGACGAAGAGCGGGGCGACGGAGATGAGTCAGTGAGCGACGATCCACGGGCAGGCGACCGGATGATCTTTCGTCGGGTGCTCCTCAAGCTTTCCGGCGAGGCCTTCTCCGACCCTGAGGTGAAGGGCGGGATCGAGCCCGACGTGGTGCAACGCATCGCCAACGAGATCGCCGATCTCAAAGACGCCCGCGGCACAGAGATCGGTGTGGTCGTCGGCGGGGGCAACATCTTTCGCGGTAACTCGCCCGCAGCCACCGCCCTGGACCGATCCAGCGCCGATCACATGGGCATGCTCGCAACCGTCATCAACGCGCTGGCGCTCCAGGATGCTCTCGAGAAAGCAGGCGTGGAGACCCGCGTCCAGAGCGCGGTGTGGATGCAGGAGGTGTGCGAGCCGTACATCCGCCGGCGGGCACTGCGGCATCTCGAGAAGAGACGGGTCGTCATCTTCGCTGCCGGCCTGGGTGCCCCCTATTTCTCGACCGACACTGCAGCCGCACAGCGTGCGCTCGAGATCGGTGCCGAGGCGATCCTGAAAGGAACGCAGGTGGACGGCGTCTATGATGCCGATCCCCGACAGGAGCCTGATGCGCGCAAGTTCGACACGATCGACTTTCTCGAAGTGCTGAACCGTGGGCTGAAGGTCATGGACGCAACCGCTATCTCGCTCTGCATGGACAACAAACTGCCCATCGTCGTGTTCGAGCTCTTGCGTCCGGGAAACATCCAGAAGGTCGTCGAAGGAGAGCCCGTCGGGACCCTCGTGACCGCGGGCCCGCAGACGAGCTCGTAGACGGAGGAGAACGACAGGATGGTCGACACTTCCATGCCGGCGGAACCCATCCTCGCCGACGCCGCCCACAAGATGGACGTGACCGTCGAGGTGACCGGTGAGGACTTCGGCGCCATACGCACCGGCCGTGCCAATCCGCAGCTGATGCACCGGATCACGATCAACTACTACGGCAACCCCACGCCGCTGCAGCAGCTCGCCTCCTTCTCCGTTCCCGAGCCCCGCATGCTCATCGTGAATCCCTTCGACAAGAGCACACTGAAGGACATCGAGAAGGCCATCCGGGACTCAGATCTCGGGCTGAATCCCGCTACGGACGGGCAGATCATCCGCTGTGTCTTTCCGGAGCTGACCGAGGAGCGCCGCCGCGAGTACATCAAGCTCGCCAAGCATCGCGCCGAGGAGGGCCGCATCGCGATCCGCAACGTACGCCGCCATACGAAGGATGCGCTCGACACCCTGGAAAAGGAAGGCGCCATAGGCGCCGACGAGCACGACCGCCACGCGAAGCGGCTCGAGGAGCTCACTGCCCAGCACATCAAGCGCATCGACCAGCTCCTCGACGGCAAGGAAAGGGAACTGCTCGAGGTCTGAGCCTTCGAGCAGCACGCTCCGGGCAGGGCGAACATGTCCGAGGGTGAAGGAAGCACAGCCGAGGCGAGTGGCGGCGGCGACCGCAACCTGCCGCTCGCGATAGCCTCGGGAGTGCTGCTCGTCGCGCTCCTCATCGGCACGGTGCTGTGGCATCCCGCGGCTTGGGCCGCGCTCGTCACAGTCCTGGCACTTATTGGGATTGTCGAGGCGGGACGGGTCTGCCGGGATGCGGGCGCTCCGGTCGAAACCGCGCCTGTCGTCGTTGCCCTCTTCGTCATGATGTTCGCCGCCTACCACGCGCAGCACGCTGGGCAGGCGGTGGGGGTGACGACGCTCTTCGTCACCGCATTCGTGTGGGAGCTTGCCGATCCCGAGCGGCGGGATGTCTTCCGGAAGATCGGGACGACCCTCCTGCTCGGACTGTGGGTGCCGTTTCTCGCCTCATTCGCGCTTCTGCTGGCGCAAATTCAACCGGACGGGTGGGTGGCCACCCTCGCCACGGTCGGTGCGGCCGTCGCCAACGACGTCGGGGCCTATGCCGTCGGCGTGAGGTTCGGGCGGCACAAGCTCGCCCCATCCGTCAGTCCAGGCAAGACCTGGGAGGGAGTGGTCGCAGGGCTCGCGATCGCTGCCATCCTTTCGGTCCTCACCCTGCCCTTCCTGGGCAGGAGCCAACTCTTCGATCCCCTCTCGGCTTTCGTCTTCGCGGTCGTGGTCGGCGGAGCCGGTGTGCTCGGGGACCTCTCGGAATCCGTGCTGAAACGGGACCTCGGCATAAAAGACATCGGCGGCATCATTCCAGGGCATGGCGGGGTACTCGACCGCATGGATGCGATCCTTCTGGCACTACCCACCGGCTACTTCACTCTCGCCCTGCTCCGGGGATAACTGCCATGAGCCCCTCGCCAGACCGAAGCGCGGCCCGACAGCTCGTCTTGCTCGGCTCCACCGGATCGATCGGCTCTCAGGCGCTCGACGTCGTGCGTGCCCACCCCGAACGCTTCCAAGTCGTGGGGCTGGCAGCCGGCGCCGACGCCGAGCGGCTCGCCGCGCAAGCCGTCGAATTTCAGGTCAGCGACCTCGCCGTAGCAGATCTCGACGCGGCTGCCCGACTACGGCGGACGCTGCCCGACGCCCGTGTCCGTGACGGCCTGGCCGGCGTCGTAGAGCTTGCCGCCCTGCCCGCCGACATGGTGGTGAACGGCATGGTCGGCTCACAAGGGCTGCTCCCGACTCTGTCGGCGCTCGAAGCCGGCCACATGCTCGCACTCGCGAACAAAGAAAGCCTCATAGTCGGCGGGGAGCTCGTGGTCGCAACCGCCCGCCGTCAGCTTGCTGGCGGGCACGGAGACGGTTGGGCCCTCCTCGACGTTCTCGTTCCCGTCGACAGCGAGCACTCCGCGCTGGCCCAATGCCTGCGCGGAAGGCGGCAGCAGGAAGTCGCCCGCCTACTCCTGACCGCAAGCGGCGGGCCCTTCCGCGACCGCGATCGGGCCGACCTGCTCGCCGTCACTCCCGAGGAGGCGCTCGTTCATCCGACCTGGGCGATGGGCCCGGTGATCACCATCAACTCCGCCACCCTCATGAACAAGGGACTCGAACTCATCGAGGCCCACCTGCTGTTCGATGTGGCCTGGGACGCCCTCGACGTGGTGATCCATCCCCAGTCGGTCGTCCACTCCCTGGTCGAGTTCATCGACGGCTCGACTCTCGCCCAGCTGTCCCCGCCGGACATGCGACTGCCGATCCAGGTCGCGCTCGGCTGGCCCGAGCGCCTGCCCCACGCCTTCAGCCCCTTCGACTGGACCCGGGCCCAGGCGCTGACGTTCCAGCCGGTCGACCGGGCGACGTTCCGCGCGCTGGGTCTCGCCGAGGAGGCCGGTCGCCGCGGTGGCACGTACCCTGCCGTACTGAACGCCGCGAATGAGCAAGCGGTGGCGGCCTTCCTCGTGGGTCGGCTCCCGTTCCTCGACATTGCCGAAGCGGTCGAGTCCGTACTTGCCGCTCACACGCCGACGGGAACGCGATTGGGGCTCGAGGACGTTCTGGAGGCTGAGCGTTGGGCCCGTGCGAGGGCCGAGGAGCTGTTGGCCACCCGAGGCACGCCACGTGCCCGCTTCGTGGCCTCCTGAAGCTGACGTAGCCGAACGCTAGGAAGAGCATGGCGAACTGGGTCGGCAGCCTGCTGTTCGTACTCGCCATCGCTGTCGCAATCGGACTGCACGAGTGGGGCCACTTCGTCACCGCCCGATGGTTTGGGATGCGCGCCGAGCGTTTCTTCCTCGGCTTTGGCCCGACCCTCTGGTCGATCCGTCCCGGCGAGACCGAGTACGGCATAAAAGCGCTGCCCTTGGGGGGGTTCGTCCGAATCGCCGGAATGTCGATCGGGGACATCCGCCAGCCTCCGGTGGCTGAGGCGGTGTTCGACCCTGAAATGGTCGCGGCCGAGCGGCGGCAAACCGCCGACGGGCCGGGGCGGGAGGACCGTTTCGTTGTCCCCGCCGCTCACGTGTCCACAGTCCCGACCGCGTCCTGGCACAGACTCGACGACGAACTCGCTCGGCGGGGGGTGCCCGAGGTAGATCGTCGCTGGCTCGTCACCGAGACCGTGCGCCGCGCCGATCCGGACGCGGGCTTGAAGGAGGTCGCCGAGCTTTTCACCATTCTCGCCGCCGAGCGCTTGACCGATACGGGGCGTGTCGGTGACCTGCGCCACCGTGTGCTCCAAGGCGACGCCGGACGCTTCTTCCACGACCGGCCCGCCTGGCAGCGGGCAGTTGTGCTCGTCGCCGGCTCGACCATGCACTTCGTTCAGGCGATCGTGATCTTGTTCGTCGCCCTCTGGGCCTTCGGGGTTCACTGGATCCCCACCGTCGACACGGTCCTGCCGGGCTCCCCCGCCTACGACGCGGGGCTGCGGCCCGGAGATCGCATCGTTGCCGTCGAGGGTGTCGCCGTCAGCAGCTTCGAGGAGGCGAGATCGGTTATCTCCGCCCATCCCGGCGAGCCCCTCAGACTCACTGTCGCAGGACAGGGAGCGGTACGCCATATCCGACTCACTCCCGCCATCGCCGTCGGCCCACTCGAGCCCGGCTCTCCCCTCGCCTCGTCGGGGCTCGAGCCCCAAGACCGGCTGGTAGCAATCGCGGGTCAGCCGGTTGATGTGCGCTCCGAACTCGAGGCGGCCAGCCGTCGGGGGGGTCAGGTACCGGTGACCGTGGAACGTGCACAGGCAACCGGCGAGCGGGTGGTTTTCGAGATCAGCTTGCCGGCCGAGCTCCTTGACGACGTGGCCGAGCACGTGACCGGGCTCGCGGGTTTCGTACCGGCCCGAGCGCGACTCGGCCCACTCCAAGCGGCGAAGGCGACGATAGTGGGTGAGAGCAGCTTTCCCATGATCGTGAAGATGACCTTCGTGGGAATCGCCGCCGTGTTCGGACCGGAAGGTTTGGCGAGCCTTCCCGGTCAGCTGGCGGGTGGGGAGCGCGATCCTGCAGGAGGCGCGTCGCTTGTGGGGGCCACCCTCATCGCGGGACAGGGGATGTCCCAGTCAGGGCTGTACTTCCTGCTCGTACTCATCGCGTCGCTGAACGTCTTCATCGGTGTCGCTAACCTCGCCCCGCTGCCACCCCTCGACGGTGGTCACCTCGCCGTTCTCCTGGTCGAGCGGGCGGTGAACGCCGTTCGCGCCCTGCTCGGCCGCGAGCCTGATTACCGCGTCGACCCTCGCACGGTCACAGCGATTGCCGTCCCGGTGATCGTCTTTCTCAGCCTGGTATTCCTGACCTTCTTGGTCCTCGATATCACCAACCCCTTGCGCCTGCCTCAATAGGCAGAGCAGGGGCAGGAAGCGCGGACCGCCTCAGCGATCTCTCTGCGCCGTGGCTCACTTACCTGCGACCCCCGCCTCCCTTCGGGAATCAGCCTGGGCGCTGTCTCGGGCAGGTCAGAGGGCGGTCGCTCTTCCTGTACGCTCGAACCCCGGTGAGGAGCGTTCGTGAACCTTGGTCTTCCACTCCACGTCGGAACACCAGCGGTCGTTCCCTCCCCGGTCCCGGTTGCCCACCGGGCAGGCCTGGCAGCCCCCCGACGTCGCAGAACCCGCCAGATAACCGTGGGACGGGTGCCGGTCGGCAGCGACCATCCGATCCCGGTGCAATCGATGACCACGACGCCCACTTACATGATCGACGCCACCCTGCAGCAGATTGCGGCGTTGCAGGCGGCGGGCTGCGATCTGGTGCGGGTGGCATGCCCCCGTCAGGAAGATGCCGACGCGCTCCCGGTGATCGCCGCGAAGAGCCGGATCCCTGTCATCGCCGATATCCACTTCCAGTGGAAATATGCGGTACAGGCCATCGAAGCCGGCTGCGCCGGCGTTCGTATCAACCCGGGCAACATCCGCAAGCACGACAAGGTGAAGGTCATCGGCGACCTGGCGAACCAGGCAGGTTGCGCCATCCGCATCGGCGTGAACGGTGGATCGCTCGAGGACGTCCTGATGCACAAACACGGAGGCGTCACACCGGGGGCGATGGTCGAGTCCGCCCTCAACGAGGTGCGGCTCCTCGAGGAGGTCGGGTTCTACAACACGAAGATCTCCGTGAAGCACTCCGACCCCTGGGTCATGATCGAGACGTATCGGTTGCTCGCGACGCAGTGCGAGTATCCGCTCCACCTCGGGGTGACCGAGGCTGGCCCTCCGAAGACCGGCGTCGTGAAGTCGGTGGTTGGCATCGGCACATTGCTGGCGGAGGGCATCGGGGACACGATCCGGGTGTCGTTGTCGGCCGATCCTGTCGAGGAAGTCAAGACGGGCATCGCGATCCTCGAGGCCCTTCACCTGCGAGAGCGAGGACTCGACGTCGTGTCCTGCCCTTCCTGCGGGCGAGCGGAGGTGGATGTCTACACCCTCGCCGAGTCGGTGCAGGCCGAACTCGACGCCATTGATGTGCCCCTGCGGGTGGCGGTCATGGGCTGCGTCGTCAATGGCCCGGGCGAAGCACGCGAGGCCGACATCGGTATCGCCGCGGGGCGGGGGAAGGGCCAGATCATCCGACGAGGGCAGGTCATCGCCACGGTACGGGAAGAGGACCTCGTCGAGGCCATCGTCCACTTCGCCCGTGAGTTGGCAGAAGAGATCCGAGCCGAACGCGCCGCCGGCGGGTCGCAGCCGAGCGAAGCCTCATCGGCCCCCGCCTGAGGACGAACAGGCCCAAGACCGCTCTACGACCTCCACCCCACACTCAGGCCTCCCATCCCCCGCTGGATGATCTGATGGCTACACGGCCCTCATGGAGAGCCACCGAGGGCTGGTGGCAGCCTCCAACGTGCTCTGCTACCCTTCCTCTGGTCGGGAGTGGGCGCAATGCGCCCACTCCCCGCGGTTACGGGCCGTTGCGTCGCGACGAAGGCGCGCAGGAGACGGTGCGCTGGAGCGTTGCGGGACGGGGCCCGCCACTCGAGAAGATGAGGCGTCCAAGCCACGGCCGGCCCCGAGGGCCGGCCGTTCGTGCGAACGGAGGAGCGCGCCACGGCGGAAGGACTCCTAGACAGGAAAGCCGGGACGAGACGCGGAGAGCGGGAGGTGGTGATGGCGAGTCGGATGGAGGGTGAGAGTCAACTCGTCGCATCCTTGACCGGGCTCGTCGAACCTCTGGTCGTCGGACGAGGGCTGGAGCTGGTCGGCCTCGAGGTGAAGGGCTACCCGGGCCGGCGACTCGTGCGACTGGTCGTGGATGCGGAGAAGGGCGTCGACGTCGAGTCCTGCGCCGAACTGTCCCGCCGCGTGAGCGCTGTCCTCGACGACAACGACTCCATACCAAGCAGCTACACGCTCCAAGTGACTTCACCTGGGATCGAGCGTCCGCTCCGTACACCGCGGGACTTCGCGCGCAACGTCGGCCGTGCCGTCCGGATCTGGACTCGGCCGCTCGAAGACGGCCGACGTGAGGAGCTAGCCGGCGTTGTCACGGCCGTGAGCGAGGAAACGGTGACCTTGGCCGCGAAGGGGGCCGAGGTGGCGCTTGAGTTGGCGGATGTCGATCTGGGCCGAGTCCAACTGCCATGGTAATGGAGGCGGAGAGCGGTAGAGCGGAGGAGCGGCTTTGGAGCGGGAGAGTTTCTGGCTGCCGAAGAGAGCGACGGAGGCAGTGGGACTGGTAGACAGAGCCCGGAGGGACTGAATGAAGGTCGACATCGAGGCCCTGCGACAGATCGAGCGTGAGAAGGGCATCAGCTTCACAACTGTGGTCGAAGCGTTCGAGACCGCGCTTGCCTCGGCTTACAAGCGCTCTCCGCACGCGACCGGGGACGAGGCCCGCGTCACGGTCGATCGGATCACGGGCAACATCACCCTCTACGCCCAGCAGCTCGACGACGAGGGCAACATCGTCTCGGAGTGGGTCGAAGAGCCGAGCGACTTCGGCCGCATCGTCGCCCAGACCGCCAAGCAGGTTCTGCTCCAGAGACTGCGCGAGGCCGAGCGAGAGATGACCTACGGAGAGTACGTCGGGCGGGAAGGTGACATCATCACCGGGATCATTTCCCAACAAGGAAACGTCACCCTGCTCGATCTAGGCCGGACCGAGGCACTACTCCCGTACGGCGAGCAGGTGCCGAACGAGCGGCTCGTTCACGGCGCCCACGTCAGAGCTCTCGTCATCGAGGTCCGTCGGCAACAGAAGGGTGCCCAGATCATTGCCTCACGCACCCACCCTGGTTTCGTGGCCGCGCTTTTCGCCCTCGAGGTGCCCGAAATCGAGGAGGGCATCGTCGATATCAAGGGCATCGCGCGCGAGGCCGGCTACCGCACGAAGGTGGCGGTCGCCTCGAACGATGCGGCGGTCGATCCGGTAGGTGCCTGCGTCGGACCCCAGGGTTCGCGGGTCCGGGCCGTGATGCAGGAGCTTCACAACCAGGGTCTGGAGAAGATCGATATCGTTCCCTGGGCAGCGGAGCCCGAAAAGCTCGTGGCGAACGCTCTCTCACCGGCGAAGGTCAGCAACGTCTACCTCTATCCCGACGAGGCGACCGCGATGGTGATCGTCCCGGACTATCAGCTCTCGCTCGCCATCGGTCGGGAGGGGCAGAATGCGCGGCTTGCGGCTCGACTGACGGGATGGCGCATCGACATCAAGAGCGAGTCTCAGTTCGCGGAAGAGCAGCGCACGTTCCAGCAGGCGTTCGAGGCCGGTCTGGTCGACGAGTACGGACGTCCTCTGACCAAGGAGGGCGAGGCAGCCGTGGCAGCAGCCCGTGAGGCGGCGGAGAGTGCGCGGCAGCGGGCGCTCGACGACGAGGAGGCGGTCGACTCCGCGTGACCTCGGCTGTCGGTCGAGAGTCGCATGGAGCGGTCTTGAAGGTTCAGAAGGGTCGTGACCGGTGGGGCCCGTAAGAGATTCAGAGTGCGACGGGGCGGCCTTCCCGGGAAGTGCAGCGATCACAGAGGGAGGTAGGCTGAGTGGCCCATACGCCGATCCGCATGTGCGTCGCGTGCCGCCGTCGCCGGCCACGACATGAGCTTGTGAGGATCGTTGCGGGTCCTGAAGGGGTCCGGCTCGATAGGCAGGGAGGGCTTCCTGGCCGAGGTGCCTATGTCTGTCGGGACCCGGCATGCATCGAGGCCGCAAGACGTCGGGGTGCGCGCGTGGTACGGCAGGCGCTGCAGGTGGAAGATGAGTACGAGGTGGTGTCCGTCCTGGCAGTGATCAGCGAGAGCCAGGCTGTGACTCCGAAGGAGCAGGAAGCGTGAGCGGCGCCCAGTGGGAGCGACGCGAGAGGAGCTGTCTCAGGTTTCCCGGGAGACCGGGAGCGTCTTGGCTTGCCCGGGGAAGGGCCGCAGGCCCGACGGGCGGAGAGATGGAAGACGCGACGGAGGCAGGCGGGACCAGCTAAGACAGCGACGGAGATGGTCAAGTGAGTGACAAGGTTCGGGTTTATGAGCTGGCTAAGGAGAGCGGACTCCAGAACAAGGAGGTACTGCGTCGTCTAGCCGAGCTCGGCGTTGACGCGGCCAGCCACTCCTCCTCCATCAGCGATGCTGAGGCGAACCGCTTCCGCGAGTCGTTGGGACGACGTCCCGCGGATCACCAGCAAGATGAGCGGCGCCGCCGAGAAGAGGCCGCTCGGCTCGTCGAGATCGACCTGCGATCCGTCGCTCCGCCTGAACGCAAGAAAGCCGCCAAGGTCCTGCCGCCGCACCTGCGTGCCCAGCAAGCTGCCGAGGCGCCCCGCTTGTCGACCCAGCTCGGCGAAACGCCCGCCACACCGCCACCGCCGGCCCAGCCGCTGACGCCACAGCCTTCCGCCGCAGTGGCACCTGACGTCCAGGCGCCAGCCGAGGCGGCCGCATCGGCCGCACCGCCGGCCGAGTCTCCGGCACAGACTGCACCCGCGGCACCGCCAGCAGCCGTTGCGCCCCCAACGGACATCCCATCGCAGACCTCCACGCCGCCTCAAACAACTCAGCGGATGCCTGGAGCTCCGCCGCCGCCCACCCCTCTCGGGGCCACACCGCCGCGGCCAGCCGCTGCCCCCGGAAGCCGCATGCCTGGTGCACCACCGGCTCCGAACGTCAGCGGTCAAGTGAGGGCCCGTAGGGTGGTCGAGCCGGCCTTGCCCCAGGAGGGCAGCGGTCGTCGCAGCATTCCGCCACCGCTGCGCCCCGCGCCGGGGCGTCGTCCCAGCGAGCCGGGCCGTGGCGGAGGCCCAGCTCGGCCCGGAGCACCGGCGCGTGGACGACCCGAATCCCCTTACCGGCAGGCGGTCGGCCGCGCGGCGCCGGGCGCTCCCTCCACACCCACGCGGGGCGCTCCCGCCACCCCCCCACCCGGGCCCGGTGCCCCCGGAGCGCCCGCCGGTCGTGGCGTCCCAGGCCGCGGAGCTCCTGCCCGCCGCAAGAAGAAGAAGGGCAAGCAGCAGCCTGAAGAGCACATCATCGACTTGAGGCCCCAGCAGCGGCGCGACGAGCCCCTGCACACGGACGTCGAGCACATAGACGTCCTCAGCGGCATCACGGTCGGAGAGCTGGCAAAGAAGCTCGCCGTGTCGGGGCCGGCGCTCGTGAAGATGCTCTTCAAGATGGGCGAGATGGTGACGGTGCAGCAGTCGCTGCCCGACGACATCGTGGAGATCGTCTGTGACGAGCTCGGCGTCGACGTCAGCTTCGTCAGCGAGGAAGAACTCGAGTTCGGGGTCGAGGAGCCCGATGAGTCGGGCGATCTCCAGTCCCGGCCTCCGGTCGTGACGGTCATGGGCCACGTCGACCACGGCAAGACGCTGCTCCTCGATGCGATCCGCGAGACCGACGTGGTGTCGCAGGAAGCCGGAGGCATCACGCAGCACATCGGTGCTTATCAGGTCCGCAGCCGTCACGCAGTCGAAGACGACAGGATGGCCGAGGACGGGCGACTCATCACCTTCATCGACACTCCCGGCCACGAGGCCTTCACCGCCATGCGGGCGCGTGGCGCCCAGATCACGGATATCGCCGTGCTCGTCGTCGCCGCCGACGACGGGGTCAAACCGCAGACGGTCGAGGCGGTCAACCATGCGAAGGCCGCCGACGTACCGATGGTCGTCGCGATCAACAAGGTCGACAAGCCTGATGCGAACCCCGACCGGGTCCGCAGTCAGCTGACGGAACACGGCCTGGTCGCCGAGGAGTACGGCGGCGACACGCCGATGGTCGAGGTGTCCGCGAAGACGGCGCAGGGAATCGACGACCTGCTCGAGATCATTCTGCTCCAAGCGGACATCATGGAACTGACGGCCAACCCGGATAAGCCGGCTCGGGGAAGGGTGGTCGAAGCCCACCTCGACAAGGGCCGCGGGCCGGTCGCGACCGTGCTCGTCCAGGCTGGGACGCTGCGGGTAGGCGATGTGGTCGTCGCGGGAATCGCCGATGGCAAGGTCCGGGCGATGTTCGACGAGAACGGCAACCCGGTGGAGGAGGCAGGGCCCTCTCGCCCCGTGCTCGTACTCGGCTGGCACGAGGTACCCGATGCAGGGGACGAGTTCCGGGTGGCCGAGGAGGAGCGAATCGCTCGCGACATCGCCGAGCGGCGGGCGGAGAGGCTTCGCCGTAAGGAGCTCGTGGAGCAGCAACGACCGAGGACGCTCGAGGATCTCGCGGCCGAGGTCGAGCGCGGGGAGGTGGCGACCCTCAACCTCATCATCAAGGGCGACGTGTCCGGATCCGTGGAGGCCCTCGAAGATGCGCTCACGAAGCTGGAGATCCCCGACGTCGAGGTTCGGGTCGTTCACAAGGGCGTCGGCGCAGTGACCGAGAACGACGTCACACTGGCCGAAGCCTCGGATGGAATCATCGTGGCGTTCAACGTTCGGCCTGACGCGAACGCCCGTGAGGCCATCGAACGCAGCGGCGTGGATGTCCGTACGTACCGCATCATCTATGAGGCGATCGAGGACATCGAACGGGCCGTGAAGGGTCTGCTCGCGCCCGAGATGGAGGAAGTCAACATCGGCCAGGCCGAGGTGCGACAGATCTTCCGGGTCCCCCGGGTGGGATTCGTGTTCGGCAGCTTCATCCGGGATGGAGAGCTCCGCCGCGGCGTACCCGTGCGCGTCGTGCGCGAAGGAGTCGTCGTGGCTGAGGATCGGGTCGCCTCCCTGCGCCGCTTCAAGGACGATGTCCGCGAGGTGGCGGCAGGCTACGAATGCGGGATCGGGTTGGAACGCTTCCAGGACGTGAAAGTAGGCGACGTGCTCGAAGCGTTCGAACAGCGAGAGGTCGAGCGGGTCTGATAGGACGTCACGCGACCGGCGGGAGAAGGGACAGAAGCTGGCGCGAGGACGCGCCCTGACCGGCAGGGTTGCGCTAGACAGCTGGTGGAGGCCGGATGGAACTACGAGGCAGCGAAGCAGGGACGGTCTTCGTGGGGACGGCCCGGGTCGACGTTCACCTGCCGGGAGTAGGGTCGCTGAAGGGCAAGCGAGCCGTGATGAACCGCATGAAGGCGTCGCTGCAGAAGGAGCTTGGTTGCAGCGTGGCCGAAGTCGGCTATCAGGACCTGTGGCAGCGCGCCGCGATCGGGGTGGCGGCCGCGACCTCGAGCGAAACCGGCGCCCAACGTGTCCTGGATCGAATCGTCGCGATCATCGAACGGGATCCTCGGGTCGTGGTGACCCACATCATGCCGACGGTCGGGGAGGTCACCTGAGGAGAAGAGCAGAGGGCGAGACACATCGGCACGATTGGTTGATAGATGGCCAGGAAGCGCAATCCGCGCCTCGAGCAGGCCGTGAGGGAGGCGATCGCGGAGCTTCTCGAGGAGGAGATCGCCGACCCTCGGGTTTCCCACGTGACGATCACAGACGTCCGCGTGAGTGAGGACCAGCGGCACGCCACCGTCTACTACACCAGCCTCGACACGGGTCTGCTGGCGGGTGGCCCGCAGAGAATGACCAGGGACATGCCGCGCGGCCCGAGTGAAGTCGCAGATGGACTCGCCAGCGCCGCTCCGCGACTTCAGGGGCTCCTGGGCAGGCGCGTGCGCATGCGTAACACCCCCACCCTCGTGTTCGAGCCCGACCAGCTCGCGGCGGAGGCCCGCCGTATCGACGAGCTGCTGCGCTCGGAGCATTCGACCGGTCAGAGCGGTGACCGCGTGCCCGACTTGGGGGCGAGCAGTACGAATGACAGCTTCCCTCACGGAAGCGGCTCGGCAGCGCCGGAGGAGGCGGGCGGGACGAGATGACGACCGATCCAGCAACTGCCCACCGGATGCGAGCTTCAGGAAGCTCCGGAGACAGGCACGGGCCGGCCGCACCCGGCAGCGCCGAAGGCACGGACGGGCGGGACGCGTCGGGTGAGCGTCCGAGCTGGTCGGTCGACATCACGGAGGAGGAGTGGGAGGCGGCGGTAACACGCATCCACGAGGTGGGCGAGTCGGGCACGGCGATCGGCCTGGCATGCCACGCTGATCCCGACGGGGACGCGCTCGGTTCCCTGCTCGCACTACACCTGTTCCTGAGAAGGCTCGGCTACGAGACGGTGGCATCGTGGGGCAGCGACCCCTTCGTCGTCCCGCCGCAATACACCTTCCTGCCTGGGCTACACACCCTTCTACCCCCCCACGAGTTCCCCGACGAACCGGAGTTGCTCCTCACCTTCGATGCCGGCTGTACGGAGCGGCTCGGTTTGCTCACCCCGGCCGCCGCCCGAACCAAGACGCTGATCGTCGTCGATCATCACGAGTCGAATGACCGTTTCGGTGACGTGAACCTCGTCGCACCACACGCGGCCGCGACTGTCGTGCTCGTCGACGAACTCGTCCGAAGGCTGGGAGGGAGCCCGGACCGCGACATCGCCGCCTGCCTCTACACCGGCCTCGTCACCGACACCGGCCGCTTCCAGTACCGCAACGTCGATCGTTCCACGATGGAGCTTGGCAGCCGCCTCATAGGCAAGGGCATCGAGCACGCGGAGATAAGCCGCCAGATGTTCGACACCCACTCGTTCGGCTACCTCAAGGTCCTCGGCCGGGTTCTGGCTCGCTCGACCTTCGTTCCCGAGGCGAGCCTCGTCTACTCATGGGTGGAGCAGGCGGACCTGGACCGTTTCGGAGTTGCGCTGGAGGAGACCGAAGGAATCATCGACGTGCTGCGCTCCGCGGACGCGGCCGAGGTCACGATGGTCATAAAGGAACAGGCCGATGGGGAATGGCGGGTCTCGCTGCGTTCGAAGGGACGCACCGACGTGGGAGCGTTGGCGCACGAGTTCGGTGGTGGCGGCCATCCTTTTTCGGCCGGCTTCGTGTTCGACGGCTCGCGTGAGGCCGCAGTCTCCCGGGTCGTCCACTTGCTCGCTGCCCAGGACCGCTAGACGGTGGTCAGCCGCAGCGACGACGGCGGCAACCGCACGCTCAATGGCGTCCTCGTCATCGACAAGCCGGCGGGGTGGGGTTCGACGGACGTCGTCCGCATCGTGCGACACGCGGCCGGTCAGCGACGAGTCGGGCACACGGGCACGCTTGATCCTGACGCCACCGGGGTGCTGGTGGTCTGCCTCGGTCGAGCTACCCGCCTCGTTCGCTTCCTTCAGACAGGCCGGAAAACCTACCTGGCGAGCCTGGCGCTCGGCATCGAGACGACGACACAGGACGTTAGCGGGCAGGTGGTGGCGCAACATTCGGCCTCGCACGTCGACGAACGTGTCCTCTGCCAGGTCCTGACGAGCTTCGTCGGCGACATCGAACAGGTTCCGCCGATGATGTCCGCAGTCAAGGTCGGAGGCGAGCGCCTCTACGACTTGGCGCGCCGGGGGGAGCAGGTCGAGCGCCGCCCGCGTCGGGTGACGGTCCATGAGATCGTGCTCGATGCGTTCACGGCCGGGGAGCGCGCTGAGGTGACGTTTCTCGTCACATGCTCCTCGGGCACGTATGTCCGCACCCTCTGTCACGACATAGGCCAGGCGCTCGGCTGTGGAGGGACTCTCACCGCACTTAGACGATTGGCGAACGGTCCGTTCACCGTGGACGATGCCCACGCGCTCGAGGAAGTCGCCACTCGGGGGGAGGACGGTTCGCTTGCCGCCATCCTCCTCTCGCCTCGTGATGCTGTCCGTGGCCTGCCGACGCTCGAGGCAAGCCCTGAGCAGGCGCGTGCGGTCGCCGTGGGCCGGAGTTTGCCGGCCCGTGGCGTCGAGGGACCTTTCGCCGTGGTCACCGGCGAGCGCTTGCTCGCCGTCTACGCCGACAAGGGTGGAGGCGCCAGGCCCGAGGCAGTACTCGTTCAGCCGGAGGACCTAGGAACGGCAAGTTGAGCACCCGACCAGGTTCGGTCCAGACGGCCAGACGGGTGGCATGGTCACTGGGGGAGGTCTTGGCGGTCCCCTCCGCGGTGACGGTCGGGTTCTTCGACGGGGTCCACCGCGGCCACCAGCTACTCGTCGACCGCACCAGGCAACATGCCATGTCAGGCTCCCTCCGAACGGTCGCGGCGACCTTCGATCGCCACCCGACCCAGGTGATCCGTCCCGGCTCCGAACCGCCGCTGCTCATGACTCTCGCTCGGCGAATTCGCACGCTGCACGAGGTCGGGGCCGACTTCGTGCTCGTCATACCGTTCACCGTCGAACTGTCGGAACTCTCTCCGCAGGCGTTCGTCGACACGGTCCTCGTCAAGACCCTGAGCGCCGAGGTCGTCGTCGTCGGAGAGAACTTCCGGTTTGGACACCTGGCGGCGGGTGACGCGAGGACGCTGCGCGAGCTCGGGAGCGAACGGGGGCTGGAGGTGGAGGTGGTCGAGTTGCTCACCCTCGATGACCTTCCGATCTCCTCCACGGAGATTCGCCGCCACATCGCCCTCGGAGACGTCCAGTGGGCGGCTGCCGCGCTCGGCCGTCCCCATATCGTCGACGGCGTGGTCGTTCAAGGCCAGGGGCGGGGACGCAGCATCGGTATTCCAACGGCGAATATCGAGGTCGCGCCCCACACGCAGCTGCCTGCCAAGGGCGTGTACGCGGGCCACGTGGTCATGGACTCCGGCGTCCTTCCTACCCCCCCGGCTACGTCGCGGCCTCGGGCAAGCCAAGACCGCTCCCAGCTGCCGGAGCCCTCCTTCGCACTCCCGCCCGACGGGGGGTCGCTCCGGGTACCCGCAGTGATGAATATCGGCGTACGGCCGACCTTCGGCGGCCGCACCTTGACGGTCGAGGCTCACCTGCTCGACTTCGAGGCCGACCTGTACGGCGCTGTTGTCGCGGTCGAGCTGGAACATCGCCTGCGGGAGGAACGCCGCTTCGCTGCCCCAAAGGAGCTTGTCGCTCAGATCCGGGCCGACATAGCCCACGGCCGGGACCTGCTTGGTCTCGCTCCTCGGCCGTTCACGTGAGGATCGCCCAGCCGCCGGTCAATGCTTCTCAGGCGAGGCCGTCGAGTCCGGTTGCCGTGCCCGGAACCCTGTGTCACACTGCGGCCACTATTGCCCGGCTCGTTGCAACTTCGAGCCCGGTCACGCCGGAAGGCGCAGCGGATAGCGAGTCGTGGCTAGGCTGGCGCTGGACGGACCGGTTCCCAGGAATTTCGGAGGACCGTCCGACAGCGTCAATTGGGCTGCCACGGTACGGTCCCTCGGACCCGTTCCTGATCGTGCTGTGCCGGTACGGTGGAAAGCGATCCACCTTCGGGAGCTCGCGTGAGCCCGCCATGGCGCACGCGAATCCCAACGGCGCCCGCAGACCCGTGCGGGAGTGGAGTCGAGTTCAGGAGACGCTCGTGGCTGTGACCCTCTCCGATGAGCGGCAGGAGATCATCCGTAGGTTCGCCCGGCACGAGGGCGACACGGGCTCCGCCGAGGTGCAGGTCGCTCTGCTAACTGCGCGCATCAACCATCTCACGGAACACTTGCGCACGCACAAGAAGGACCACCACTCGCGGCGCGGACTGCTCATGCTCGTCGGCCAGCGGAAGCGGCTGCTCAGCTACCTGCGGAAGACGGACATCAACCGCTACCGCTCGCTCATCGCTGAACTCGGCTTGCGCCGTTGAACCAGCTGGGAGCCGTGGGAGCGAACCGCTCGTCGAGAGAGACCTGATCCCGGAAGAGGCCGGGCCCCGCACAAACAGATCGTGAGGCGCGAGAATCCCGTCGGTCGTCAGTGGAGACGGGTGAGAATGCTCAACCGCCCCCACTGATGGACCGGCAGTCCTTGGGCCTCACGCGAGGCGGCCCGTTCAAGGCCGCGGAAGGAGGCCCACCCGTGGGCAAGCTCGGAACTTACGAACGCACTGTCGAGATCGACGGCAAGATCCTCCGCTTTGAGAGCGGCAAGCTCGCCCGGCAGGCCGGCGGCGCGGTCGTGGCCAGCATGGGGGACACGACCGTGCTCACGACCACGACGGCATCGGGATCATCGCGCGAGCACCTCGACTTCTTCCCGCTCACGGTCGACGTCGAAGAGCGCATGTACGCGGCAGGCAAGATCCCCGGAGGCTTTTTCAAACGAGAGGGGCGTCCCTCGGAGAACGCGATCCTCACCGCGCGGCTCATCGACCGTCCGCTACGCCCCACGTTCGCCGACGGGCTCCGCAACGAGATACAGGTCGTCAACACCGTGTTGCAGACCGGACTCGTCGACCCCTACGACGTCGTTGCCATCAACGCCTCGTCGCTGGCCACTCTGCTGGCAGGCGTCCCGTTCGACGGCCCCGTAGCGGGAGTGCGCTACGCGATGCTGCGCGATGGGTCGTGGGTCGCATTCCCGACCTTCCAGCAGCTCGACGACGAAGCCGTCTTTCAGATGGTCGTGGCTGGACGCGTCGCTGGACAGGACGGCGACGGTGACGTGGCCATCCTCATGGTCGAGGCCGACGCGCCAGAACATGCCTGGCGCCACGTCGAGGCGGGGGGGCCCGAACCGACTGAGGAGCGCATCGGCGAGGCCATCGAGTCGGTCAAGCCGATCTTGCGTGCGCTCTGCGAGGCCCAGCAGGCGTTCGTCGACGAGGTGGGTGTTCGAGCGGCAGGCGACTTCCGGCTCTACGAGGACTACTCCCCTGAGGTGTACGAGCTCGTTGAACGAATCGGGGCGACACCGTTGCGGGATGCCTACACGAACGAGGGCACGAAGCAGGAGAGGGCCGAGCTAGTCGGGGCGGTACGCGAGGAGACGCTGCGGCAAGTCCTGGCCGAGGTCCGCGAGGAGCTCGGAGAGGACGAGCTCAACAAGCAGGCACGGCAGGCTTTCCGCTCGCTCGAGAAGCGGATCGTGCGCGAGATGATCACGCGGTCTGGCACTCGAGTTGACGGACGGAGTCCTCGTGAGATCCGGCCGGTATCGGCGGAGGTAGGTGTACTCGACCGCGTGCACGGGTCGAGCATCTTCCAACGCGGCGAGACCCAGGTCGTGAACATCCTCGCACTCGGCATGTTGCGCGAGTCCCAGCGGCTCGACACCCTTCATCCCGAAGAGGAGAAGCGCTACATCCACCACTACAACATGCCTCCCTACTCGACCGGGGAAGTAGGGCGCATCGGATCACCGAAACGCCGCGAGATCGGCCATGGACTGCTCGCCGAGCGAGCCCTGCTACCGGCCGTCCCTGACGAGGAGGAGTGGCCGTACGCAATACGGCTCGTCTCCGAGGTGGTGGGCTCGAATGGATCGACCTCCATGGCGGCCGTGTGCGCATCGACCCTCTCGCTCATGGACGGCGGGGTGCCAATCAGGGCACCCGTGGCGGGTATCGCAATGGGCCTCATTCACGAGGGCGGCCACTACACGACCCTCACCGACATTCAGGGAGTGGAGGACTTCTTCGGGGACATGGACTTCAAGGTGGCCGGGACCGAGCGCTTCGTCACCGCACTGCAACTCGACACGAAGCTGTCCGGAATCCCGTCCGACGTGCTGAGCGCCGCCCTCCTGCAGGCACGCGAGGCCCGTTTGGCGATTCTCGAGGTGATGACCAGCGCCATCGGCGAGCCCCGGCCCCACGTGAAGGCGACCGCACCGCAGGTGACGACGATCACCATCCCCTCCGACAAGATCGGCGAGCTCATCGGCCCGAAGGGAAAGGTGATCCGCGAGATCACCGAGGAAACAGGCGCGGACATCGATGTCGAAGACGACGGCGCAAGGGGTGTCGTTCGCATCTACGCGTCCAGCAGGGATCAAGCCCAGGCGGCGGCCGACCGCGTCAACGCCATCGCTAACCCCACCATCCCCAAGGAGGGTGAGCGTTACCACGGGACCATTGTGAAGACCATGGACTTCGGCGCCTTCGTCAGCCTCACCCCGGGAGTGGACGGACTGCTCCATATCTCGAAGATCGGCCAGAAGGCCGGGCGGAGGCTCGAACACGCCGAGGAGGCCGTCAACGTCGGAGAGAAGGTCTGGGTGGAAGTGAAAGAAGTCCGCCCCGGTGGTAAGTACTCCCTCGACTACGTGGAGGGAGGCGAGGGAAGTGACGGCACCTCCCGAGAGGAGCAGCCAGCCACCAGCCAGGAGCGCCGTCCGCCTCCGGCGTCTGAGGCCCCCTCGGACCGCTCGACGCCTACGGTTGGGGAGCCGTCGACAGTCGGCGAACGGGACCGAGGTGGCGATCGCCGCGAGCGTCGAGAGCGGGAACGGGCGGAGCAGCGTTCGAGCAGTCTCGACCGCACAGCCGCCGTGCCAGACCGCGAAGGCGGCTCGGATAGCGCCAACCAGACGTCGCCGCGCTCCAGCGCCACTCAGCGTGGCAACACGAGCTCACTCGAGGAGAGCAAGAGAGTCCGAACCCGAACCCGCTCACGGGAGTAGAAACAGACCGCAGCGGGCAGTCCCCCACAGCAGGAGGAAGCGTGGACTTCCACGACACAGTGCTGCCCTCGGGCATCCGGGTCGTCACCGAGACCATGGCAAGCGTGCGCTCGACGGCAATCGGTTTCTGGATCGGTGTCGGATCGCGAGACGAAGAAGGAAGCGATCAGGGCGCCTCTCACTTCCTGGAGCACCTCCTGTTCAAGGGCACCGAGCAGCGGAGTGCCAAGCAGATCGCCGAGGAGATCGACTCCGTCGGTGGGGACCTGAACGCTTTCACCTCCAAGGAGTACACCTGCTTCTACGCACGGGTGCTCGACCATGACCTGCCGGTCGCGGCGGACGTGCTCGCTGACATGGTCTCATCGGCGACGATCTCCTCCACCGACGTCGAACAGGAGCGCCACGTCGTCCTCGAGGAGATCAACATCCACTTCGACACGCCCGAGGATCTTGTCCACTCCGATTTCGCCCAGGTCCTGTTCGACGGTCACCCCCTCGCCCGCGAAGTGCTTGGCACCGCGGATTCGCTCGCTTCGATGAGCCGCCCGCAGGTCCATGACTACTACACCCGCTACTACAGCCCGGTGAACCTCACCATCGCGGTCGCCGGCAACGTCAGCCACGGGAGGGTGTTGGAACTCGCCGAGAGTCTGGTCGGGGATCTTGGCCGGCCCAGCGGTGTACGGCCGCAGCGGACCACTCCCGACAATTACGCAGGTGGCAAGGTAGGCATCCGGAGCCGCCCCACGGAGCAGGCTCACGTCGTGCTGGGCACGCGGGGCCTGAGACGCGACGACGAACGCCGATTCGTGCTCTACGTCCTCAACACCGTCCTCGGCGCAGGGATGTCATCTCGCCTTTTCCAAGGGATCCGGGAGGAGCGTGGGCTCGCGTACTCGACCTACAGCTACCACTCGTCCTACCTCGACGGCGGCTACCTGGGCGCCTACGCGGGGACAACCCCCGCCAAGGTGGACGAGTTGCTCAAGGTGCTGTGTGACGAGCTCGACCGGCTCCCGGAGACGATCGAGGGCCATGAGGTCGAGCGTGCCAAGGGCAACGTCAAAGGTGGCATGGTGCTCGGACTCGAGGATACGAGCTCGCGCATGACCAGATTGGGAAAGATGGTGGCCACAGGCGCGGAGGTCGTCGGCGTAGATGAGGCCCTCCGTCGGGTGGACGCGGTCGAGTTCGACGCCGTTCGCCAGCTCGCCTCCGACCTGATCGCTGCCCCGCGCTGTCTGGCGTTGGTCGGCCCCTTCGACTCCGAGGACCGCGAACGCTTCGCTGCCTACGTACGCTGAGCCGCACCTCGGGTTGGAATGGGCTTCGGTCCCAGTCGGCTACGGCGTGAGGCGGCCCGCTACCGGCCTCGCGCGCTCACAGTTCAGGTGGAGAGCCCCGCCCGGTGAGCGTCGCGCCACGAGCGGTTGATCGGCCCTCTACCCTATGGGCGGGAGAGCGCTTGGGGAGCTCGACCGGCGAGCAGAGGAAGGACGATGGCGATACGGGTCGGCGTCGTGGGAGCGGCCGGCCGCATGGGACAGCTGGTGTGCCGTTCTCTCCTGGAGGCCAGCGATCTCGAGTTGGTCGCGGCGGTGAGCCCTCGGCATGCTCGCCTGCCACTTGCCCGCGTCTGCGGGCTCGAAACCACTCTCGTCGTAGCCGGTGAGCTGGCCGCCTTGACGGAGGCGGACACGGATGTTGCCGTCGACTTCACCGTGCCCCAAGCCGTCGCCGGGAACGTGAGCTGGTACCTCGAGCACGGCATCGATGCCGTTGTTGGTACGACCGGTTGGACGAGCGAAGACCTTCGGCGGTTCGTTGAGCTGTCACAACAGCACGGGGCGAACGCAATCATCGCACCGAACTTCGCACTCGGAGCGGTACTCATGATGTCCTTCGCCCAGGTAGCCGCCCGCCACCTGTCAGACGTCGAGATCGTGGAACTACATCACGACGGCAAGCGTGACGCGCCGAGTGGAACGGCGTTGCGGACGGCGGATCTCATCGCCGCCACGCGTGAACAGACCTTGGACCACCCGCCCGCAACCGTCTCCGCGACGAGCGGGCTCCCTTCGACGTCCTTGCCTGGCGCCCGCGGCGCGGAACGACACGGCATCCAGGTCCACGCCATTCGCCTGCCCGGTCTCGTAGCTCACCAAGAGGTGCTCTTCGGGGCTCAGGGACAGACCTTGACCATCCGCCATGACGCCTTGGACCGCACAGCCTTCGTGCCGGGGGTCCTGCTCGCCGTACGGGAGGTAGGAGTCCGACGGGGCGTCATCGTGGGCCTCGAGCGGCTGCTCGGGCTTGAAGTCTTGCACCCGTCCGGTGATGAGACACCGACACGAGACGACAGCGAGGGCACCCCATGAGTACGAGTGGCTCGGCCGGGACTGATGCACACGCCCGCGCCATGCGCCAGTTCGCTGCGGCTGGTGACACCAGCCGGGCCCGGGCCGTGCTCGAGCGCATGAGGGCCTCGGGTCTGCGACCCGGACGCGAGCACTATTCGATACTCCTGGACGCGTACAGCGCGGCGCATCAACTCTCCGGTGCCCGCGAGCTCCTGAACGCCATGCGGGTGGAGGGATTGCGACCGGGAGATGACGAATATGCGGCTCTCGTGCTCGCCCATGCGCGGGCCGGGGACCTGGATGCGGCGGCGGAAACGCTGGACGCGATGGCAGCAGATGGGGTGCGGCTGCGTCCCGAGGTGGCCCGTAGCCTGCTCGGTGTTTATCTCGCTGCGGGACGCCTGCGGATCGCTCGGCAGCTCCTCGGCCAGCTCGCAGCTGCAGGGCTGACGGCCCGTCCCGGGGATTACGCCGCCCTCCTCGTGGCCTACCTGCGACAGGGCGTTGTGAAACCGGTCGTTGAGGTGTGCGAGCTCATGCTGGACGCGGGCATCGTGCCCGACGCGATTCGCACGGAAGCGGTGATCGCGCTCTGCGTACGTGGCAACGAACTCGATCGGGCCCGGATGCTACTCGACCGGCTCGCCGCAGCAGGGGCACAGCCCTCAGCACGTGCCTATGGTGAGCTCCTGCGGGCCTACGCCGCCGCCGGTCGCTACCGCGAAGCGCTTGAACTGCGCGACCGGCTGGTCGCTCACGGTCTTGCCATTACCACCCTGCACCGCAACGCCCTGCTCACGGCCGCCATCACGGCGGATGAGTTCGACGCAGCCTGGGACATCGCCGAGGAGATCGCCGAGGCCGGACAGGTGCCGACCACCGAGAACCTGCAAACCCTCTTCGACCTGTCGACGGCCCGACGTGCCGTGGAGCGAGCTGTTGGAGCGCTCGAGTGGATGCTCGTGCTCGGCATGCAGCCGCAGCCCGGTCAGGTCACCGCCGCAATCACCGCGCAGGTCCGGGCGCGCCGCCTCGACGAGGCCACATCTCTGCTCGACCGCCTGGCCAGAAATGGCGTGCCGATTGAAGCGCGTCACCGGCGCGTCCTGCTCGACGGATACGTGCGTGCAAAGCGATTCGACGAGGCACTCGCTTACGCCGACCAGCTACTCGCCTCCGGAGGGCTCGACGCACGCCACCTGGGCTCGTTGCTCAGTGCACTCGTCTCGGCGGGCCGTCTCGAGGACGCGATCGGGCTGCTCGACCGTGCCCTCGCAGCCGGCGCCCAGCCGCCCGCCACCCACGCTGGTGATGTCATCTCCGCACTCATCCGACGGAAGCGCCTCGACCAGGCCCGTGCCCTGCTCGAGCGACTCGTGTCAGCGGGGGTACCGATCACGGAGCCACGTTTCCGTGAACTGCTCTGGGCCTACGCCAAGGCAGGGAAGGCCCAAGAGACGCGGGAAGTTCACGAACTCATGGTCGCCTCGGGGATTCCGAGCGACGAGCGTCATGCGTCCGCCCTCCGCTGGGCCGCGGGAGAGACGCCCCGCCGCCTCAGTCCGACCCGAGGAGACGAATTCCGTTTCGAGGTCGATCTTTCCTTCGAATTCGACCCGAACCTTGACGACGTCGTACTGCCCGGTGCGGAGGCTGGAAGCTACGACAGCTCCGTCAGGCCGGGAGACTCCCCCGAGGATTCGCCCAGCGATCCGGCCGCAGGTCCGAACGATTCATAGGGCCACGGACGAGTGATGATGGAGGGGCAGCGCTGCGCCGCGGGTAGTCACCGTGGCTGATCAGACCCTCCCACCTCCGGAGGCCTTCTCCCCTCCCGAGCGCGCCATGCTGGCCCCCTATGTCACGAACATCGATGGTGACGTATTCGCACTCAGGAACCTGCCAGAAGTGGTCAAGGGGGCGCTGTTCGCCCGCTACTCGCGCTCGTCGAAGAGCCTGCGACGGCTCTTCCTCGACGAGTTCGTCCCTACCCTCGACCCTCGCCTCTCGCCTGCCGAGACCACGGTCGGGCTCGAACGCGCCGAGGCACTTTACGAGCGCGTACTTGGAGAATACGGCGACGATTCCGTCGCCCAGCTCGGCGGAGCTCACGTGGCGGTGGAACGGGCTTCGAACCTGCTCACGAAGCAGCTCGAGTGGGGGCGCCTGGCCGCCTACCTCGAGCAGTCGACCCGTTATATCGCCTACGACGACCTGCCGGAAGGGCGCTACCGCTACTACCGCGACCCCGATGTGCTCGCCGGACCTCATGCCCAGCTCTACCTGGACACGCTCGATACCGTCTTCAAGAGTTACGCGGCGCTCCTACCACGCGTGCTCGACTGGGTGCGGGCCGTCTACCCGCGTGATGCCGACGTGAGCGAAGGCGCCTGGAGACGCGCGACGAGAGCAAAGGGGCTCGATCTGTTGCGCGGCCTGCTGCCAGCCGCGACGACGAGCAACCTCGGGATCTTCGCCGACGGTCAGGCGTACGAGCAGCTGCTGCTGCGCCTGGGAGCCAGTGAGCTCGCGGAGGCTCGAGCCTGCGGCGAGCGCATCCTCGTCGAGCTGCGCAAGGTCATCCCGTCGTTCCTCACCCGTGTCGACCGTCCCGACCGGGGCGGGGCCTGGAGCGAGTACCTGGCTACCACCCGCGCCTCGACCCGGACGCTGGCCGAAAGGATCACGGCGCGAGTCGTGCCCGCCTCCGCGCCCGAGGTCACCCTGGTGGACTGGGCGCCGCGCGACCCCTTCGACGCGGAGGTCGAGCTCGTCACGGCGATGCTCTACCCCGCCGTCACCCTTCCCGAGGACCAGCTGAGGCGCGTCGTAGCGGACCTGCACGGGGAGGAGCGGCGCCAGGTCGTCGCTGCCTATGTCGGAGAACGCGGCAACCGGCGCCACAAGCCGGGACGAGCGTTCGAACGCGTCTGGTACCGTTTCGACATCCTCGGCGATTACGGCGCCTTCCGTGATCTGCAGCGCCACCGCATGCTCACCGTCGAGTGGCAGGACCTGACGACCCGCCACGGCTATGCCACTCCCCCCGAGATCACGGAGGCGGGAGTCGAGGGCGGCTGGGACGAGACCCTCGAGCGTTCCGCCGAGCTCTACGAGCGGCTGGCAGATGATCATCCGGTGCAGGCACAGTATGCGGTCTGTTTCGCCTACCGCGTGCGCTACGTGTTGCAGCTGAATGCCCGCTCGGCGATGCACGTCATCGAACTGCGGTCGTCCCCGCAAGGACATGCGACCTACCGTCGGGTTGTCCAGCGCATGCACGAGCTCATACGAGACCAGGCCGGTCACGCGCTCGTCGCCGACGCGATGACCTTCGTCGATCGGGGGACGACCGAGTTGGAGCGTCTCGCGTCCGAGCGACGTGCCGAGGCTCGTCGCGCGGCACTCGACGCCTGAGTAGGCCCTCGAGACGACCGACTAGCCCCTTCATGTCGCACCCTGAACGTTGTTCGGATCATGCAAAGAATCGTCGAGGCGGTTGAGACTCTCACGCACGCGCTGGCGGTTTTCGACCCCGCACCCCTCGCCGGACCGGAGGCGGTCGCGCTGGTCGAGGTCCTGGCCCGGGGCGAGAAGGTGTATGCAGCGGCTCGGGCCAGGGCGGCGGCCCGCGCCGAGGAGTCTGGCGCGTATCGGGTCAAGGGGCATCGGTCGGGGGAGCAGTGGCTGGCCAGGATGTTGGGTACCAGCCCCAGCAGGCCGCCGCGTCCATCGAAACCGCCAAGGCCGTCGAGGGGCTTGCCGCCACTCGGGAGGCGTTCGTCGCTGGCCGCATTTCGGAGGCCCAGGCCACTGAGGTG
>JBHELG010000075.1:0-27648 GCA_046263195.1 Nitriliruptorales bacterium
GTCGAGGTGCGACACCTGAAGAAGCACTTCCACGGCGGGGCCGTCCCTGCCGTGGACGGCGTCGACCTCGCCACCCGCGAGGGGGAGTACCTCGTGCTGCTCGGACCTTCCGGCTGTGGGAAGACCACACTGCTGAGAACCATCGCCGGTCTCGAGCAGCCCACCGAAGGTGAGGTTCTCATCGGCGGCAACGTCGTCAACGACCTGCCACCTCGAGTCCGCCAGATCGCGATGGTGTTCCAAAGCTATGCCCTCTATCCACACAAGACCGTGCTCGAGAACATCTCCTTTCCCCTGAAGGCCGAAAAACTCGACAAGCCGCAGCGGCGCGAGAAGGCGACCTGGGCGGCGGAGTTGCTCGGCATCGCCCACCTGCTCGACCGCAAACCCCGACACCTCTCCGGTGGGGAGCGTCAGCGGGTGGCCCTCGCCCGAGCGCTCGTGCGTGAGCCAAGCGTCTTCCTGCTCGACGAGCCCCTGTCGAACCTCGACGCGAAGCTTCGGGCCGTCGCACGCCACGAGCTCAAGCAGTTCCAGCAGCGGATCGGCACGACAACCATCTACGTCACGCACGACCAGGCGGAGGCGATGGGCCTGGGAGACCGCATCGCCGTGATGGATCAGGGCAAGATCCGCCAGATCGGCTCCCCCAGGGACGTCTACAGGGACCCAGCTGACACCTTCGTGGCGACCTTTCTCGGCTCGCCTCCCATGAACCTCGTCAAGTCCGACGACCACATCGTCGGATTCCGCCCCGAGAGCTTTCTACCCTCGGAGGTGGTAGCTGGCGACGAGAACCGAGTCGCCGTCCCCTTCCACGTCACCCGGGTCGAGTACCTGTCCGGCGACCGTCATCTCTATGGGACGATGCGTGGTCTCGGAGCTGAGGTGCGCGTCATCTCCCGGCTTCCCGCCACCGTGACTCTGCCAGTCGTGGCCGGCGAGACCTACGACTTCGCGGTCCACGAGCGCGACCTTCGGTTCTTCGACACGCTGAGCGGCGGAAGGCTGAGCGCCCGACCGGTGCGGAGCGCCTGAACGGTGGGGGGAGCGGGATGACCGACGTCGTCTCGACGCGAGCCGGTGCTCTCCACCGCGTCCCACGCCGGACCCTGGCGGATCGAGAGGGTTTCCTCGCCCCGCTTTTCCTGTTGCCGGCCGTGCTCTACATCGTGGCCCTCGTCGCCATCCCCTTCGCCTTGGCTATCGCGTTCGCCTTCAGTGACGTCACCGCCGGTGACCCGAGCTTCGACTGGGTCGGCCTGCAGAACTTCGAGCGCATCTTCGGCGACCCCGTGTTCTGGCGCTCTCTATGGAACACCATCCTCTTCACCGTCGTGTCGATGGTGCTGACCGTCGTGTTGGCCAAGGCCCTCGCGATGCTTCTCGTCGCGGACTTCCGCGGCAAGTGGCTCGTTCGATTCTTCGTGCTGCTGCCATGGACCACGCCCGTGGCGCTTGCCGCCATCGCCTGGCTGTGGCTGCTGGATTCGGTCTTCAGCCCCATTGACTGGATGCTCAAGCGGGGCGGGTTCATCGACGCGAATCTCTACTGGTTGGGCAAGCCCGGTCTGGCGATGGCCTCGGTGATCGCCGTGCACACCTGGCGGATCGTCCCGCTCGCCGCCGTCATCATCATGGCCGGTCTCGTAGCCATCCCGGCCGAGATCTACGACGCCGCGGACATCGACGGTGCGGGTTTCTGGCGCAAGCTGTGGGAGGTCACCCTCCCTCTCACCCTCCCCATCATCGCCGTCGCCACCCTCTTCGGGGCGATCCTGACCTTCACGGACATGACCGTGGTGTTCGTTCTGACACGAGGAGGGCCGACGAACGCAACCCAGGTGCTCACGAGCTGGGCCTTCTTCAAGGGCATCGAGGGTGGAGACCTGGGCCAGGGCGCCGCGATCGCGCTCTTCCTGTTCCCGGTGCTGCTGGCGGCGGCGGTCGCGATTCTCCGGGCCGTACGTCGGCTGGAGGTCCTGTAGTTGCGAAGCACCGCGGTAAGGGACGAGCGCCATGTTGCGCGGCAACGGCAGGCGGCTGGCCGGCGCCACGTTGCTGCCCGCGTTGGCCTCTATGTCACCGCCGTCATTGCTTCCGTCGCCTCTGCCGCCCCCTTCCTGTGGGGCACAATCACGATGTTGAAGCAGGACAGTGACCTCTATCGTCCCACGAACAATCCCTTCCTTTTCAACCGACCTCCGACGCTCGAGCACCTCGGCTACCTCTTCTCCAAGACGTCGTTCGTCACCTTCGCCTGGAACACGGTGTGGGTCGGGCTGTTCGTCGTCGCGATCACCCTGCTCGTAGGGTTACCCGCGGCGTACAGCCTGGCGCGCCTGAACATGCCCTGGGCAGGCCCGCTCGGGATCGCGATCTTCTTCGTGTATCTCGTTCCACCCACCCTGCTGTTCCTGTCGCTTTCCCGCGTCGTGGTTGGGCTCGGACTGCAGGATTCCACCTGGTCCCTCGTTGCCGTCTATCCCACCATCACGATCCCAGTCTCCGTGTGGCTGCTGATCGGATTCCTGAAATCCGTTCCGCGCGACATCGAGGAACAGGCGATGATCGACGGCTACAGCCGCGTAGCCGCCTTCGTCCGCACGGTGGTTCCACTCGCGTTCCCCGGCATCGTCGCTGTGGTCGTGTTCGCCTTCACCCTGACTGCGCACGAATTCATCTACGCGCTCGCGTTCGTGGCGCCCAACGCCGAGAAGACCATCAGCGTCGGCGTGCCAACCGCGCTCGTGCGAGGTGACGTCTTCTTCTGGCAGTCACTGCAGGCGGCAGCCGTGCTCGTAGCCGTCCCGATCGCGTTCGTGTTCAACCTGCTACTCGACCGGTTCATCACCGGCTTCACCATGGGGGCGGTGAAGGGCTGAGGCAGGCAATGGTCTTCCGCTCAGCGACCTGCGCCCTCATAGGCTTGCAGTGATGACGAAGCCGACGCACACCCGCCCCTCGGTCGCCGAAAGGATCGAGGCGACGCTGCTTTCACCTCGGACGACAGCCGTGGACGTGCGAGACCTCTGTGCCGCGGCACTCGCCCACGGCGTCAGAGGCGTCTGTATCCCTCCCGTCCACGTCGCCGCTGCTGCCGCCGAACTCGCGGGAAGTGGCCTCGAGATCGTCACCGTGGCCGCGTTTCCCTTCGGATACGACGAGACGGCCGCAAAACTCGCCGCGCTGCAGGCCGCCGCCGAGGCCGGGGCGCACGAAATCGACGTTGTCATGGCTCACGGACGTCTGCTCGCCGGTGAGGAGCAGGTCGTCGCCGCCGAGCTCGCAACGCTCGTCAGTGCGGCTCACACGGCCGGCCTCGTCATCAAAGTGATCCTCGAGAGCGGCCACCTCACCCCCGAACTCGTCGAACGGGCCTGCGCCCTCGCGGTCGCGGCCGGTGTCGACTGGATGAAGACGTCCACAGGGTTCGGGCCTCGAGGAGTGACCGTCGCGGACGTGCGCCGCCTGCGGAAGGCGGTGGGGAAGCGGGCGATGGTGAAGGCCGCTGGGGGGATCCGCACCTGGGAGGACGCCGTTGCCCTGCTTGATGCGGGCGCCGACGCCCTCGGCACCTCCGCTTTCGTCGCCGTGCTCGACGGCGCTCCCCGCGGGTGGGAAGGGACAGCCAAGACAGCAACGGAGCAGACCACGTGAACCTCTATCGGGAGCAGGGCATCGTCCTGCGTACCTACAAGCTCGGCGAGACCGACCGCATCCTTCACGTGTTCACCCAGGGCCGCGGAAAAGTTCGCGCGGTCGCCAAGGGGATCCGTCGCCCCGGCTCGCGCTTTGGTGGACGGCTCGAGCCGTACTCTCACGTCGATCTGCAGTTCCATGCCGGCCGAAGCCTCGACGTCATCAGCCAGGTCGAGCTCATAGAGCCGTTCTCGCCCTTGCGCGAAGATTTTTCCTTGTCCGCATGCGCCTCAACCATGGTCGAAGCAGCTGATCGTGTGGCACAGGAAGGCGAGCGCAACCTGCCGCTTTTTCTCCTGCTCCGTGCTGGTCTGCACGCCCTGCTGGCACAGCCTCCTTACCCGGCGATCTTCGTCGACGCGTTCCTGCTCCGCCTCGCCGGAGTCGCAGGCTTCCACGTCTTCGTGGACTCCTGCGCGAGCTGCCGCCGTAGCGGGGAACACCGCTACCTCAGCGTCACGGCAGGGGGGATGCTGTGCCGGGACTGTGCCCCCACCGGCACGAAAGCACTGGAGCGTGAGGTCATCGCCCTCGTTCGACTACTGGCCAGCACCGACTGGGTATCGTTGCCCGCTTCGGCCGGCCAGGTCGGAGCACGTCGTACCGCAGCCGCATTCGTACGCGCATTCGTCGAGCACCACCTCGACCGCCGGCTGCGCGCGTACGAGCTCGTGCCCCGCTGAACACGATCTCGATACCGGCCGGACTGGGTCGACACGAGCAGGAGACCTACCCTGTACCAAATCCGGCCGAACGGTCCTTCCCGTGGACTCGAGCGTGACCCTCGACCCGAGCCGCATCCCTCGACATGTCGCGATCATCATGGATGGCAATGGCCGCTGGGCCAATCTGCGCGGGCTGAAACGAACGGATGGACACGCCGCAGGTGAGACCGCCCTGTTCAAGACCGTGGAAGGCGCACTCGAACTCGGGCTCGACTACCTCACCATTTACGCCTTCTCCACGGAGAACTGGCGCCGACCCCGCGACGAGGTGCGTTTTCTCATGAACTTCAACGAGTCCCTGCTCCTGCGGCGAGCAGATGAACTCGACGAACGAGAGGTCCGGGTGAAGTTCATCGGCCGGCGGGGCCTGCCGGTCCCTCGTCGGCTCGTGCGCCTCATGGTGGACACGGAGACTCGCACGGCGCACAACGAACGTATGACCCTGGCCATCGCCTTCAACTACGGAGGCCATGCGGAACTGGTCGACGCGGCGCGGCGGGTTGCCGTGGACTATGCGAAGGGCGAGCTCAAGCGCATCGACGAGCGTAAGTTCGCGGCCCGTCTCTACGATCCGGCGATGCCACCGGTCGACCTGCTCATACGCACCTCCGGGGAGCAGCGCACCTCGAACTTCCTGCCATGGCAGGCCGCATATGCGGAACTGCTCTTCGTCGAGACGCTGTGGCCGGACTTCGATGAGCTCGAACTCACGAAGGCGATAGCCACCTACCAGAGTCGGGACCGCCGCTTCGGCCAGGCGATCGACAGGCTGGCTGCCGGGACGGCCCGGGTTGACGACCATCAGTGACGGGGCGAAGGGTGCTGTGCGTGTGTTCCCGGCGCTGAATTTCCACCGACCGTCTTGGCCAGACAGACCGCCCTCCTACCCTCATTCGAACTCGGGAGGTGCGAGCGGCGCCAGCACCGTGAGGATCTGGCCGGCAGCCGTGCCCTTCTCGAGATACGTGTAGGCGCCGGAACGCACCGCCTTGGCCGCTTCCCGCGCACCGGGTGGGGCCAGTAGGACGGTCTTCGTATCTGGTACCCGTTCGCGCATGATGCGCACCGTCTCGATTCCGTCCATGACCGGCATGGTGAGGTCGATCACCGCGACGTCGGGGCGGGTCTCCTCGGCAAGTTCGACCGCCTCGGCGCCATTCGAGGCTTCCCCGACGATGACGAAGCGGCTGTCAGTCTCGAGCCGGCGGCGCATCAGGGACCGGAAATGGGGCGCGTCGAGGGCAAGCAGCACCCGCACGCGTCGGACGCGCGCGTTCCTTGCCGCGGTTCCTCCAGCCAAGCGTCCTTCTTGTCTTTCGGGAAGGGGTGTCGAGCGTCGTGCGAGGGCGAGGACTCCCCACGACTGCATGGTTCCGGCAGCCGATACCCTCGCATGCCATGCGGCCCTGTCGACCGACGGTGGCCGGGCGTCAAGCGATGTGAGGCCCCCGTGACCGCTGAACCTCTCCTATCCCCTCACGAGGAGCCGTCGGTCGAGGTGGGGCTTTCGACACTCGTCGAACTCTGCAAGCGTCGCGGCATCATCTTCCCGTCCTCTGAGATCTACGGCGGACTGCGCTCGACTTGGGACTATGGCCCGGCGGGCGTGGAACTGAAGAACAACGTCAAGCGCGAATGGTGGCGCGACATGGTCCAACTCCGCGACGACATCGTCGGCCAGGACGCCGCCATCCTCATGTCGCCGCGAGTGTGGGAAGCGTCAGGCCATGTCGGAGGGTTCACCGACCCGCTGGTCGAGTGCACGATCTGCCACAGGCGTTACCGGGCGGACCAAGTGGAGTCCGACGAGCACGGCATCCTGCGTTGCCCTGATGACGATGGGGCCCTGACGGAACCGCGTCAGTTCAACCTCATGTTCAAGACCTTCGCCGGTCCGGTCGAGGAGGACTCGGCGATCGTGTGGCTGCGACCGGAGACCGCGCAGGGCATCTTCGTCGATTTCTCGACCGTCCAGCAGTCATCACGCATGAAGGTGCCGTTCGGCGTCGCGCAGATCGGCAAGTCGTTCCGCAACGAGATCACGCCGGGAAATTTCACCTATCGCATGCGCGAATTCGAGCAGATGGAGATGGAGTTCTTCTGCAAGCCGGGTATGGACGCGGAATGGTTCGACTACTGGGTGCGCCAGCGCTGGAACTGGTATGTCGGACTGGGCATACGCGAAGAGAACCTTCGCATCCGCCGGCACACCCCAGACGAACTCTCGCACTACTCGAGTGGCACGGTCGACCTCGAGTATTACTTCCCCGACTCCTCGATGGGGTGGTCGGAGCTCGAGGGCATCGCGAACCGCACCGATTTCGACCTCAAGGCCCACGCCGCCGCGAGCGGTCAGGACCTCACCTACTACGACCAGGAAGCTGACGAACGCTACTACCCCTATGTCATCGAGCCAGCAGCCGGCGTCGATCGGGCCACCTTGGCCTTCATGACCGATGCCTACCGCGTCGAACAGGCGCCGAACGCGAAAGGCGAGCTGGAAAAGCGGGTGATGCTCAAGATCGACCGTCGACTTGCCCCATTCAAGATCGCGGTACTGCCCCTCTCGAGGAGGGAGGACCTTTCCGCAGTCTCGAAGCGGGTGCATGACCTACTCAAGACGCGCTGGATGACACAGTACGACGAGACCCAGTCGATCGGTCGCCGCTACCGACGCCAGGACGAGATCGGCACCCCCTTCTGCGTGACCATCGACTTCGACACCCTGGATGATGACGCGGTCACCGTGCGGGATCGGGACAGCATGGCCCAGGATCGAATCTCGATCGACCGTCTCGTGGGTTACCTCGACGAGCGCTTGCCCCGGTAGCCGGGAGCCGCACAGGGGCTTCAGTAAGGGGGGCGGTGGCGAGCCCAAGGGTCGGATTCGTGCCGTTCGCTCTCGGCTGAACCGCGATGCGCTACGAGAACCGCGATGTCCTGCTCGATCCGGGCCACCCTGCCGAGTAGCGCGGCCACGGCCCGAGTCAGGAAAGCGGCGATCATGAGGATCGCCCCGGCAGCGAAGCTCAGCACCCACGCGACAACGGCGAAGGCGGTCTGCCCGTCTCGGTAGATGAGCGCGCCCGCGACCACCCCGGCCAGGCCGGCGACATAGGCGAGCGTCTGGGCGAGGGCCGCCGCTCCGCGCAGGTCCTTCGGACTGGGGATGCGCTCCACACCATCATCCTTCCAGCTTCGAACCTTCGCTGTCGGCCCTCATAGGGAGACATTGGCCATGGTGACTAGGATGAATCGTTTGGAGACCGCCGGTGAGCTGCTGGGGAGGTGGCACCGTGACCACGGATCCCCGAGAGGGTGCCGCGACACCGTCGTGGGATGAGGCCCTCGAGCGCTTGGAGGACTTCGTCAGCTCCTATCCGACTGATCGTGCCCTGCCAGATCTCGCGGGGATCGCAGCGCAGGCTGGTGTGCCACGCCGGTTCCTATCGGAGGATGAGCGGGCCCGCAAGGTGCTCCTCGAGGCGATGGTCGCGCGTCCGCTGTCGAGCCTGGAGCAGGTCGGCCGCATACGAACCGAGGTGGAGTTCCTCATACTCGAGGTCCAGATGCTGGCCGAGCGGCTCGCTTCCACCGGACTGACGCGCGAGCAGACGAGTCAGGTGGCGTCGCGGCTCGACGACGTGCGCAGCCGGCTCACCCAGATACGCACCCAGCTCTGACCGGTATCGACGAGGATCACCCGCGAGCCAATCAGGTCACACGCTGCGGCTAGCGTTGAATCCATGGAGACGATGCCCGCCTTCGATGTCGTCACGGCGCACCGTCCTGCGCTCGTCGGCCCGCCACCCCTCCCCAAGCGGGACCGGCGGACCCGCGAGGAGGAAGAAAACCGGCAGCTGTCTCCAGGCGCCACCCGCGCACGAGGCGCCGGCCGGCGCGCCCGGCCTCAGGAGCCCGACCCCGTCCGAACATGCTTCGAACGAGATCTCGACCGCATCCAGCACTCGACGCCCTTCCGGCGTCTGGCCGGCAAATGCCAGGTCTTCATCGCCCCCGAGGACGATCATCTGCGCACCCGACTGACCCACGCGATCGAGGTCGCCCAGGTCGCTGTGGGAATCGCCCGGGCTACCGGTCTGAACGTCGCGCTCACAGCATCAGCCGCAATGGGGCACGACTGCGGCCACGGCCCAGCGGGGCATGCATCGGAGGAGGCCCTGTCGCCCTTTCTTCCCGACGGTTACCACCATGCCGTGTACGGCGCCGATGTCACGCTGGCGCCGCTGAATCTGTGCGCCGAGACGCTGGATGCGATCCGCAATCACTCGTGGAACCGACCAGCGCCTTCCACACCGGAGGGGGAGGTCGTCGCCTGGGCGGATCGCATCGCCTATGTGTGCCACGACTTCGAGGACGCAACACGGGCAGGAATAGTGCGTGACCGGGACCTGCCTGCCGACGTGCGCGATCTCGTTGGTTCCCGCCGCTCACGTCAGCTTCACACGTTCATCACCGCCATGGTCGAGACCATCCGCGACACCGGCCGGGTAGGGATGCGGCGCCCGGAGGCGGACGCGCTCGCCGCCTTTCGAGCCTTCAACTTCCAGCGCATCTATCTGCGTCCCGAATCGGTCTCACAGGCCCAGAAAGTGATCCGCCTCCTGAGGACCTTGACCGAATGGTTCGCCTGGAATACCGACGTCATCGCCGATCGCCTGCCCCAGGGCACCGCAGCAGGTTCGTCACAGGCGGTAGAGGCGGCCGTACATTACGTGAGCGGCATGACCGATCGTTTCGCCCTGAAGTGCGCGATCGAACGGCTCGGCTGGGATCCGGCCGAACTTCCCAAGGCGGTGTGAGTGCCGTGTCCGCCCCGCCGTTACCACGGGGCGAGCGCTAGCATCACCGCCATCATTCGCCGGGGTCGCTCCACAGCAGCGCAGGGAAGACACGCGAACGCTCGCGACAGGCGGCGGACTTCCCTGATTTTGTGGGAGAGGTCGTAGTAGCGGTCTTGGGCCTGGTCAAGAAGCGGGAGCAGGGGCACGACGTGGCGGGGCGAATCCTTCAGGAGGACATCGAGCACCTGAAGCGAAGCGCCGACCTCGCCGACGTTATCTCCGACCACACGCGCCTGCAGCGCGCAGGGTCCCGACTCAAAGGGCTCTGTCCCTTTCATCAGGAGCGCACCCCGTCGTTCACCGTGGACCCCGACAAGGGGGTCTACCACTGCTTCGGCTGCGGCGAGGGAGGCGACGTCTTCACCTTTCTGCAGCGCGCCGAAGGTTTGACCTTCACCGAAGCCGTCGAACAGCTCGCTCGACGCCTGGGCCACGAACTGCGTTACGAGCAGCTCTCCGCCGGGCAGAGAAGGGCGCTCGGCGAGAGAACCCGGCTGGTGGGCGCCTGCCGAGCCGCCTGCGAGTTCTTCCGCCACCAGCTCCACGGTGAGGCGGGAGCCTCAGCCCGGCAATACGTCGTCCGGCGCGGCTTCGACCGCGAGGAGGCGGCCCGCTTCCTGCTCGGGTTCGCACCGTTGACCTCCGACGCCCTCACCCGCCATCTGCTCACGACCGGCTTCGGCGAACGGGAGATCGAGGGAGCCGGCCTTGCGAGCCGCGGTGCTGGTGGCCGCCTCCGCGACCGTTTTCGGGGGCGACTCATGTTCCCCATCCTCGACGCGAGCGGGGACGCCATCGCCTTCGGAGGACGGGTCGTGCCTGACCTCGACTATGGCGAGCAGGACCCGCCCAAATACCTCAACAGCCCCGAGACGGCCTTGTACCGCAAGCGTGACACCCTCTACGGCATGTCTTGGGCGCGACCGGAGATCGTGCGAAGCGGCGAGGTGCTCGTCGCTGAGGGTTACACCGACGTCATGGCTCTCCACCAGGGCGGGTTCACGAACGCGGTAGCCACCTGTGGCACCGCGGTCGGTGCAGAGCACCTGCGCCTGCTCGAGCGCTATGCCGAACGGGTCGTGCTCGCCTTCGACGCCGATGAAGCCGGCGGAAAGGCAGCGGAGCGGGCGTGGGAACTCTCCCAGATGCACGGCGTCGATCTGCGCGTTCTGGTGTTGCCGAAGGGGTCGGACCCTGCCGATGTCGTGCACGAAGGCGGGGCTGGTGCCATGCGGGAACTCGTCGCCACGTCGGAGCCGGTGGTGCGATTCATGCTGCGTCGAAGCATCACCGAGCACGACCACACTCCGGAGGGCAGGTCCGCAGCGGTGGAAGCCGCGGCGGCTCTGCTGGCGCAGATCGATGACATCGTGCTGCGCGATCAATACAGCCGCTGGGTGGCGAACGACCTCGTCGGCGTCGCACTCGGCGTCGTCGCACTCGCGGTCGAACGTGCGGGAGGCGACCTCCCTGCAGTGACGGCGCGACGAACGGAGGAGCCGCCGGCCGTCGACAGACGAGAGGCGTCAGCGCGAGCACGACTCGAGCGGGAGATCCTGCGGGTGACCCTCCAGAGTCCGGACGTGCTCCCGGCCCAATGGGCCGAGGTCGATGAGGCTGACTTCACTCATCCGAGAGCACGCGAGGTCTTCCGCCTCATCAAGGCCGTGGGGGGTGCCGGCGCGGAGGTGACTGCTGTCCTCGAGGCCGCTCCCGACGACGAGCTTCGTGCTCTCGTGCGTGCCATCGCTCTCGAGGACTGCACGATCGAGCCCGACAAGGTCCATGCCGCGATGCTGGTCGGGCGGCTCCTGCTCAACCGGCTCGAGCGGGCCATCACCGCTCGCAAACGGCAACTCGAGCGTATGAACCCGGTAGCGGATCCCGACGCCTACCGACAGCGGTTCGAAGAGCTCATTGGCCTCGAGGCCCGTCGACGGGAGCTACGGGCGCTCGCGAACGGCTGACCCGCACAGCTCCCCTGGGGGCACTCCGGGCCTACCCGGGCAGCGGGGACATTCCGACCCACACCGTGGTTAGCCAAGTTCGCCGAGCGTCGCAACTTGCCCCACCGTCCCGACTTCCGTGTCCCCGGCACGGGTCGCACAGCTACCATCGGTTGCGGGCAGCGCGGTCCTGAAGGCCCCAACCGCCCGCCGACAAGACGGTGCCGCTAGGTCAGCTCGAACCAGGGCGTCATATTCAGGACCGAACAGTACGACCCGGAGCACGCTTGTCATGAGTCAGGCCGAGGACAGGGTCGTCAGGGGGAGCGAGGAGGCCGAGGCGGAGCCCGGTGTCGTGTCACTCCTCTCACGGGCCAGGACCTCGAACATGGCGAGACCTGGGGACCCCGTGCCTGCACGCGCGGCTCCAGCCGGTTCCGAGACTGGCCGGCCAGGTAGCCGTGACGCCACGATCACCCGCTTCGAGCAGCACGCGCGCAACCCAGGGAGCGGACTTTCCGTCGACGGCGAAGAGTCCGACTCCGAGACCTCCACCGCGACCTACGACCTGGTGCGTCTCTACCTCAACGAGATCGGTCAGGTCGGCCTGCTCCGCGGGGACGAAGAGGTCGACCTTGCCAAGCGATACGAGAGCGGGCGCAGAGCCGGACACATCCTCGACTCACTCGTCGATCTGACCCCCGAACGGCGGGCCCGCCTGCGCGAGATAGAACGAGACGGGGAGCGGAGTCGACGCCGGCTCGTCGAAGCGAACCTCCGTCTCGTCGTGTCCATCGCAAAGCGCTACGTGGGGCGAGGTCTGCTGTTCCCCGACCTCCTCCAAGAGGGCAATCTCGGCCTCATGCGGGCAGTGGAGAAGTTCGATTACCGGCGGGGTTACAAGTTCTCCACGTACGCGACGTGGTGGATCCGCCAGATGATCAGCCGAGCCATCGCTGACCAGTCGAGACTCATCCGCATCCCGGTCCACCTCGTCGAGGTCCTCAACAAGATCGCTCGAACCGAACGCGAGCTCGTTCAGCTGCTTGGACGCGAACCGACCCGGGAGGAAGTGGCGGCCGCCAGCGGTATCTCCGAGGAGCGGCTGGGGGAGTTCGAGCGACTCCATGTCGACCCAGCTTCGCTCGACGCCCCGATCGGTGACGACGACAGCGGGGCGCTCGGAGACCTCGTCGAGGACGTGAACGTCGTCGTCCCACTCGAGGCAGCCGCCTACCTACTCCTCCAGCGACACCTCGCAACCATCCTCGCCGAGCTCACACCCCGCGAAAGGCTCGTCATCGAGCTGCGCTTCGGCCTGCGAGACGGTACGCCTCACACGCTCGAGGAGGTCGGCTCAGAAGTAGGCCTGACCCGTGAGCGGATCCGTCAAATCGAGTCGAAGGCTCTCGCGAGGCTCCGCCACCCCGCCTACGCGGAGGTGCTCGTCGACTATCTCTTGGAGGACTGAGCCGCCGTCAACGCTGACGACGCCAGCCCACACAACGTGGTCGGACCAAACTGAGGCAGCCCGACGATCACCGTCTTCGCGGTGAGGTTGAGGTTGACGTAGACGGGTGTGCTCCCGAGCAGGGCGTCACGGGACACACCCGCGGTTGTGCCATCGTCATCGCGCAAGAACAGGGCGATGTTGCCCTCTCCCGCAGCGACCGACAGGGATGCCGGGGCGGGTACTCCGAGCAGCAGCTGGGCAGGCGGAGCAACGGGGTCCGCCCTCACGCAGCCGGACCCGACCGCGACGAGGTGCACTCCGGCGGCGACGAGCACCGTCGGTCCTGCTTCCCCAAGCGCCCCGGAAGCCCGCAACGGCAGCTGCGGCTCGGTGGTGACCGTCGTCTGCAGGTAGGTCATCGCGCTCAACTCGTCCGCTCGCGTCGCGTCGTCGTCTGGGGGAAGCTTGCCTTCCCGGCGCATCGTCAAAAGCTCGGTGTAGCCGAGGTTGGGACTGAAACGCGGCTCGGGTATGAGCGTCAGCAGCTCGGGGGCGGGAACGTCCAGTCTGCTGGCGGCGAGGATGATCCGGCGCAGTTGTTGCTCAGCAGCGGCTTCCACCTGCGCGCGGTAGGTCATCAGCCGCCAGCCATTGGCAGCCACCACGGCGAGTACCACCAGCACGCCAGCTCGGGCGAGACGAGGGTGCCGGGCAAGATCAGAGAGCGCGACACCTACCAGGGGAATGAGCAACGCCCCGGCGATGTAGAGGTAGCGCGACGATTCCGCCTGCTGGGCGCTCATCCCCGCGCGGCCGATGCCAGCCAGGACGAAGAATGCAACCGTACCCAGGGCGCATGCGGTGGGTGCGGCCGCTCGTCCTCGCAACTCCCCGCGATGTCGCAGGGCCCACCAGGCCAGCCCTATGAGGGTGATCGCTCCAGCTCCGGGCAATCCCAGCGACGTGTCGACCGTCTTCGTGACTCCCCGCCAGACGAAGACAGGAATGTTCCAGACGTCGACGCTGCCGCGATGGGCGCCCAGTCCAAGGTGGCCGATGATTGCGAGCCATATGACGTAGACGACAGCCGGGGGTCCGACGGTGAGGAGCGCGGCCCGCCAGCCCCGCCGCAATAGGGCGGTCATTCCTGCGACCGCCACCATCGCGACGGTGATTCCCGAGGAGAGCAGCCCGACGAGCGCACAACCGAAGCCCAAGGCGTCGCGCCGGTTGAAGCGGGCGCCATGGTCGATGAGCAAGATCTGAGCGAGGCCAGCGAGAACCGACGTGTTGAAGGTCAACCCGAAAGCGGTGAGAAGGTTCTCTGCCCCCGCCCCGAAGACGGCGAAGACGCCGCTCGTGGCCGTCGCGATCCAGACGTCGGCTCCGGCTCGGCGTTGCAATCGCCACAGCAGGTGGGCGTTGCCGAGATGCACGAGAAAGCCGACCAGTAGGTACGGCAGGTAGGAGTGCAGGCCGACAACCGCGTACAGCAGGCGGTAGACGACGATGGGCAGGGTCGACCAGTGCTCGTTGTGTGGGATGAACAGCGCACGCAGGTCATCGAGGGGTCGATCGGCTAGGAAGTCCCACTCGTCGCTGATGAACCACTGGTCCTGGGAGATGGCGACCAGGGCGACGAGGCCGGCCGCCAGAGTGAGCAGGTGGACCCCGAGCGCCGTCCGCTCACCGGGTCCCTCTGACCTGTGCACCGCCTCGAGTGGGGGCCCGCTGTTCACCGGGTCTGCTTTCCTGGGACTTGGACGGTCTCAGGGCAGGAAATCGCGAACAACTCCCCGATTACCGGGCTCGTCACGAGGCCTTCGAGTGCCAGAGTCCGGGCGAAGGCATCCCCGTACGCGAAGGCCCGAAGGCCGGGAGGAAGCGACTTCCTCTCGGGCCACAGCAGGAGCGACGTTTCACCACGGCAGTACGCTGCGACCGGCGCCTTCACACTCTCGAATGGGTAGGCATAGATGTGTCGCTTGCCCTCGAGGCCTTCTCCGAGCGTGTAGTAGCCGAAGAACATGTAGTGGGCGAAGTCGGGCGAGAAGACCACGGACCGGTCGGGCATCGCGGCGAGCGCCTCCTCGGTGGCCTCTGCGATGCGCGTCGCCTTGCTCTGGTCGACCATGGGCAGGTTCAGGGCTGCGAAAGCGAGTGGGAGGGCGAGCGCGACAGCTGTCAAGGCGGCCACCCAACGAAGCGGTAGCCGACGGGCGATGCCTTCGAGACCCACTCCGGCCCAGACAGCCAGCACGAAATAGGTCGGGACGAAGGTGACGTAGACGTCGGGGATCGCGTACTCGAGGCCGAAGATGGTCACGAGAAGCGCCCAGGCGACGAGCATGACGTTCAACGGGGCTCGGCCGAGGCGTACCAGGCCGTAGACGGCTACCGGCAGGAGCAGGGACCACTCCCGCCACAGGAAGCGGACGAGCAGCGGCAGGCGGTCGGCCCACAACTCCCGCAGCGAGTAGTGCCACATGAACGGCCTGAAGGCTGCACCCGTGACGACGTCGACGAACGACCGCAGGCCGGTTATGCGCGTCTCGAGGAATGCCGTGCCCGGGTCGAGCGTGCGCCACACCAGGTAGCCGTACTGGGAGAAGCCGAGCGCCACGAAGCCGAATGCGGCGAGTATCATGCCGGGTCGCCGCAGGAGCCGCCGGTCGCTGACTGCGGCGTAGGCGAGTAGGCCTGGTGCGAGCAGGTACACGCTGAGGGCGTGACCGAGCGCGACCCCGAAGATCGCCATTGCAGCCAGCAGGTCGGCGTCCCGACGAAGCTGTCCCCAGCGGACGAGGAAGTGGAGTCCGAGGGCCATGAACAGGACCGTGAGCGTGTAGACCTCGGCGACGACCGCATGCGACCAGAAGGTGAAGGTGAGGCTGAAGGACAAGGAGATCGCAAGCGACAGCAGCCTTCTCACCCCGAGGCGAAGAAGGGTGCGGTCGAGCACGGCGACCGCGGCGACCGCGAAAACCGCCGACAAGAGATTGGCTCGGTAGGCGATGGAGCCGACCGGCACGAGGTGAGTGAAAAGGAAGTTGACGACCGTGTACGTCGGGTAGCCCGGGACGTGCGGTACTCCGAGTACGTAGCCGACGAACTGGAACTTCGCCGTGTCCCCGCCGAATCCCATGGTCGGCAGCAGCGTGCGGAGGTAGGCGAAGGCTGCACCGGCGACGAGTGCAAGCGAGCCGAGCAGCGCCGCCCGACTTCCTGGCGGGACACCCGCCGGGGCACAATTGGCGTCGTCCCGCTCCGGACCCGCGTCTCCGAGCATGGCGCGGAGGGGAGGCGGAACCCGTCACGCCGTCGCGCTGGTCGTCACACTCTGCCTGTCCAGATCGCGGGCTCTCACGGCCCGGACGACCGCGTCGCGCTCTTCCAGCAGCGCCCGCCGGAGTGGCGCGGCGAGACTCTCCTGCTCGAGTTCACGGTCAGTTCGTGCCAGGACATCCTGTTCGACGACGACGCTCGGATACATGCCGTGGGCGAAGGCGAGCGCGACCTCGATCTGCCGCTCCTCCCACATCCGCGGCAGCACCTCGAAGTAGCTCGTGACATAGGGGCGGATGAGCTCGGTCTGATCTGCCCGCTGAAAACCTGCCATGATCGCCTTCAGGAGGCTGTGGGACAGCTCGGGCTCGTCGACGACGCGCCGCCAGGCCCGGGCCTTTGCTGCGCGGTCGGGGCGGGCTGCTCGGGCAGCCTCGGCATTGCGCTCCCCCGCATCGGTCTGGTCGCGCTCGTGCTCCCTGGCGATGACCACCTCGTCCGCGGCACCGACCCCTGCGAGCGCACGGACCGCGTGCCAGCGCAGCTCCGTGTCGACCTCGAGTCCTTCGAAGCTCAGCTCCCCATCCAGCAACGCTTCTACTCTGCCCACGTGGGCGGGGGTGCGGGCGGTCGAGATCCAGTGCCGGGCCCAAGCGAGTTGCCGATCGCTGCCGGCCTCGGCCGACTCGAGGCGATCGAGGGCGCGGTCGGCGAGGCGCGTGACGAGGTCGGGAGCGTGAGCGGGATGAGCGTAGAACTCGCTTGCGGCCAGGGCCCGCCCGAGCAACGTCTGCAGCATTCCGATGTCACTTTCTGCGGCCGCGTTCTTGATGACGAGCGCCACGAAGCGGCGGGCCGGCATGACGGCGTCGCGGACCATGTCCCAGGCCGCGCTCCAACACAATGCCCGGGCCTGGGCGTCACGCAGCACGGCCAGGCGGTTGGCAACGGTTTCGAGCGAGCGTGGGTCGAGTCGAAGCTTGGCGAAAGTGAGGTCTTCGTCATTGACCAGGACGAGGTCGGCGACCGGCTCTCCGACCAGATCCGCCACGTCGGTGCTTGGCCCGACGATGTCGAGCTCGACCCGGCGGCGGCGCAGCAGCCCGTCGCCCTCCCCGTGATCTGACCGCTCGTCGTAGAGCCCGACTACGACCCGATGGGGGCGAAGGGTGGGCCATTCCTCGGGCGCGCTCTGCTCAACCGCAAAGCTGTCGTACTTCCCGTCCCGGACTGCGTAGACGGGGGCCAGGGTGTTGAGACCCGCGGTCTGTAGCCAATCCTTCGCCCAGGTCGAAAGATCGCGCCCTGACGTCCGCTCGAGTTCGGCGAGGAAGTCTCGTAGCTCGGCATTGCCGTACGCGAACCGGCGGAAGTAGCGACGACACCCCGCGAAGAAGGCATCCTCCCCGACCCAGGCGACGAGTTGGCGCAGCACCGCTGCGCCCTTGGAGTAGGTGATGCCGTCAAAGTTCTGGTGCACGGCGTGCAGATCGGACGCGTCCGTGGAGATGGGATGTGTCGTCGGTAACTGGTCCTGGCGGCGCGCCCACGCCTTCTCGCGGTCGGAGAACGTCAGCCATGCGTCGCTGAAGCGGGTAGCTCGAGCACAGGCAAGCGTGGCCATGAAGGTCGCAAAGCTCTCGTTCAGCCACAGGTCGTCCCACCAGCGCATCGTCACGAGGTCGCCGAACCACATGTGAGCCATCTCGTGGAGCAAGGTGTTCGCGCGCGACTCCCGCTCCGCCTCCGTGACCTGTCCGCGATAGAGGTAGCGTTCGGAGAAGGTCACGCAGCCCGGGTTCTCCATGGCCCCGAAACCGAACTCGGGTACGAAGAGCTGGTCGTACTTGGTGAAGGGGTAGGGGTAGTCGAACAGCCGGCTGAAGAAGTCGAGCCCTCGCTTCGTGAGGTCGAACAGCTCCTCATGGTCGAGATAGCGCAGCATCGACCGCCGGCAGTAGATGCCGAGATCGGTCTCTCCGTGACGGTCACGCACGTTCTCGTACGGCCCGGCTACGAGGGCGAGCAGGTAGACCGGCAGGAGAGGCGTCTCTTCGAAGCGCCGCCGCACGCCTTCCTGGCTGGCGGTCGGCGTGTTCGAGACGACCTGCCAGTCTTCAGACGCTCGCACGGCAAGGGTCGTCTTCGCCCTGAGGTCGGGCTGATCGAAGCAGGCGAACACGCGATGGGCGTCGAACGGCTCGAACTGGGTGTGCAGGTAGACACGACCGTCGGCCGGGTCGGTGAAGCGGTGCAGTCCGACTCCCGTGTGCTGGTACTCACAGGAGGCCACCACGCGGACCTCGTTTTCGCCGTCGAGCCCGGGTAGGACGACGCGGGCGCCGTCGAAGAGGTCGTCAACGGGTACTTCGACGCCGTTGACCTCGAGGCGCTCGAGGGAGCGGGCGCTGAGGTCGAGAAAGGTCTCACAGCCGGGCCGGTCGCAGGAGAAGCGAAGGTTTGTCACGGACTCGAACGTCGCGGGAGGCTCACCGGCTGGAGTCTCTTGCTGCGTGAGATCGAGCAGGACCTCGTAGCGGACGTTGGAGATGAGCGCGGCCCGCTCTCGGGCCTCGGCTCGCGTGAGGTTGCCGGCCGAGATGGACATGTTCTGCTCCCACCGATCCCCGCAGATGTGACGGCTACCGCCGCCACCCGGGAAGGTAGCGCCAAACGCGTGCTGCCAGGTCAACCTGCGCCCCGCACCAACGAGAGGGAACTCTGGGAGGGGGGCCGAGAACCTGCCAGGGATGCTGTCGCACCCCCGCCGTAGGTTGCCGCCATCATGACAGACGAGGCTTCCGCTCCTTCCTCAACCCGAAATGTGCCGTCGGCGCCCGTGGGACAGCCCACCCTGCCCTTCGAGGACTCGACGCTCGACGCCCCGATCGCCTACGGGCTCACCGCTCGAGCCCGTCGCGTCGTGGCTCCCGCGACCCTTCCCGATCTGACCCTTGTGCCCGGGAGCGACACCGACGCACCCGATCCTTTCGACACCCGGCCGGCGCGGGCCCGGGCGCTGCGACGTTCGGGACGGGATCTGCGGCAGATCGCCTCAGAACTCGAGGTCGACGAGGGGCTTGCGGCCACTTGGACGCTCGGCGTCAGCGGCCCCTCGTTGCGCTTGGACCGTCGGCGGCCGCACTCGCGGCCGCCGGAAGTGCGCGGCGACGTCTCCATGCCACTCGAACGGCGGGCGGCCGTCGTCTGCGACGACGTCGCCGCTGCCAGCCTTGTTGTGGGGCTCGCCAGGGTGACCGCGCATGCGGTGACACTCACGACAGCGGATCCCAAGGTGGCCGGATCGGTCGTTGCCTGGCTGCGCGCTCGCATGGGTATTGCCGGGGCGCGTATGCGCCTCACCCTCGCGACCGGGCACGCGGTAGCCAGGGACGTGGTCGCCCACCGCTGGGCGGAGACGGTAGGGATCCCACGGCAACAGGTGCTCGCATCCGTCTGGCCGGATGCTCCCGAACCGGACGCGGTACGTGCCACCCTGCGGGTGGCCGACCCCCGCCTGGCGACTCTCGTCGCGAGCTGGCGGGCCGCTTTCCAGGCCGGCGAGCCTCCCCCCTGTCGGACGCCGGCGGTGGCAGCGTCACAACCGCCAATGAGCTTTCAGACCCCGTGTGATGCGCCATCCAGCGCCGGCAGGGGCAGCTTCTCTCCCACGTCGTAGACGATCCTCGGAACCCGCCGGGGTTCGACCGCTCGCTCCACCCGTGCCGCTTCGGTCGGCACGTGAGGCACGAGCCGGCCGTCGGGGAAGAGATGAAACGCCACGACGTCGTGAAGCAGCATGGCTGCGTCGGCGATGAGCCTGCGATGGCAGCGCCACCACACGCTCTCTGCGCACATGAGAGCCACGGTCGTCTCGCCCGCCTCCGCGAGGACTCCGTGAAGGGCGGACCGGAACTCGTCACCTTCCATGTGGTCGGCATAGCCACGGAAAGAGGCGTCACGAAGGCCCAGGTGGGGTGACTCCTCGACCGGCCGGCGCCGGCCTCCCAGTCGGGGCTCCCAGCGGTAGTCGACGCCCGACGCCGGCAGCCACGCCGCCATTGACTCGCGCCGAAACTGGGGGTTGCGGCGGCTGCCCGGATGTGCTCTCACGTCAACGACTCGCGCCACCTCCGCCTCGGCGAGCAGGGCTGTGAAGTCCGCCTGGGGGAGGGTGCCATGGCCGATCGTGATCAGGCTCATGACACCCTCTGGCTGGCCTTCGGCTGGGAAGATGGTCTCGGCTTGTCCAGGACTGCCGGCGGGACAATTCCACTGGAGGGCAGGCTTGGTCAGAGCCGCTTCTTCACCGCCTCGATGAAGGCGGGCAGGTCGTCGGGGCCCCGGGACGTGATGAGATTGTCATCCTCGACGACCTCACGATCGACCCAGTTCGCTCCGGCGAGCTCGAGCTCCTTGCGCACCGAGGGCCAGGACGTCATGGTCTTGCCCTCGACGACCTCCGCCTCGACGAGCAGCTGGGCGGCGTGGCAGATAGCCGCCACGGGTTTGCCGGATTCGAAGAACTTCCGCGTGAAGGTGACGATGCCGTCGTGCAGTCGCAGCTTGTCCGGTGAGTACCCGCCGGGGATGACGAGGGCATCGAAGTTGCCCGCATCCACGTCATCGACGGTCGTCTCGACCGTCGTACTGGAGTTGCCCCTCTTTCCTCCCAGCTCCTTACCTGAGTCCGTCCCGATGATCACGCATTCGTGACCGTCCGCCCCGAGCTCTTCGTAGGGCTGGTCGAACTCGGCGTCCTCGTAGTCTCCTTCCAGCACGAATGCAATCCTCGCCATGGCATCCTCCTATGTCGTGCGGTCTATGTGGCACCCGGCCCGTCCTGCCTCGTAGTGGGCGGTGTCGTCGCGGCTCGCCAGGGTGGCAGGTGCAACGTCGGACTCGCTCGTGCCCGCCGCCCGGAACGTGCCGTGGCCGGGGCGCGCCTTTCATTCCATGTTGGGAGACGGCCCCCTCGATCGCAACCTAGCGTCCTGTACGATCGTGTAGAAACGTGTCACACGTGGTGCAATCTCAGCTCAGCTCGCGCTCCCGGACCTTCTGGCTGAGCCGTTCGAGCGCCTCGCTGAGGCGGGGGGTGGGAACCTCGTCCGCCCCGTCCGGGTGACGCCACTCGTCGGGAAGCAGCTCGAGTTGCGCGTTGACGCGGCTACGGGCCTCCTCGAGATCGAAGCGACACAGTGTCTTCCCGTCGCGCCAGACAGGGGCGAGGAGGGGCTCCCCCCGGCCGTCCTCGTCGCGTGTGGCGAGGAGGTCGGACCTTGGAGAGCCGTCTCGGAACACCTGCTTCGCGCCCGGCAAGGTCGTCTTGTCTTCGCTGTACTTCGCGCGCGGGCTGCCGTCGTACTCGACGAGCTTGTAGGCGATGTCGAGCGCCGGTTTGTCTCCCGAGACGGTGAGCGAGGTCCCTATTCCGAAGGCGTCGATCGGCGCCTCCTCGGCGACGAGCGAGGCGATGACCCACTCGTCGACTCCGCCCGAAGCGAAGATCTTCGTGTCCGTGAGGCCGGCCTCGTCGAGCAGACGTCGCGACTCCTGCGCAAGCGCGGCGAGATCTCCGGAATCGAGCCGCACTCCGTTGAGTTCCGAGCCGTGCTCCCGTGCGACGTCGGCGACCCGGATCGCATTCCGCACGCCTTGGAGCGTGTCGTAAGTGTCCACGAGCATGACGCTGTGGTCGGGATGGTCAGCGGCGAACGCGCGGAAAGCCGCCAACTCGTCGCCGTAGGCCTGCACGAACGAGTGGGCCATCGTCCCGGAAACCGGAATCTCGAAGCGACGTCCGGCCTCGACGTTCGATGTTGAGTCCGCGCCGCCCAGGTATGCCGCCCGTGCGGCTTCGATCCCCGCCTCCAGGCCGTGGGCTCGCCGGAACCCGAAGTCGACCACCCCGCGTCCTTCGGCCGCGAGGACGCAGCGCGCCGCCTTGGTCGCGATGAGACTGGGGAACTGCACGACGTTCATGAGGCCTGTCTCGAGCAGCATCCCGAACGGGAGCGGGGCGGTGACCTCGAGCAGTGGCTCGTTCGCGAGGACGAGCGTGCCGTCGGCGACGGCCCAGACCTCACCGGACGCTTCCAGGTCATCCAGCCATCCGAGCAGCTCGTCCGAGAAGCCGAGCGACTCCAGATAGTCGAGTTCTTCCGGTCCGTAGTGGAACGCCTCGAGGAAGTCGAGGGCGCGTTCGGCGCCGGCTGCGATCAGCCAGGGACGCTGCGGCGCGGGACGCACGAAGAGGCTGAAGGTCGCGGGGCGGGTCATGCCGTCCTTCAGGCAAGTCTGAGCCATCCGGAGCTCGTAGAGGTCCGTGCAGAGTCCGAGCGGCCCCGCGGGAGGCATCGTCACCGGACGGACACTCCCGCCCTCACGAGTGTCGCGATCGCTCGAGCCCCATCGCCCGGGGAGAGGTTGACGGGTGCCGTCGCGTCGGCGAGCAGCTCGGTGTGGTAGCCGAGCTCACGAGCGTCCAGGGCGGTTTCCTTGACGCAGTAGTCCTGGGCGAGACCGACGATGACGAGCCGTTCAGCGCCGGCTTCGCCCAGGATTTCGGCGAGCTCCGTCTCGGATTCCTCGCCGCTGTTGGGGTCGCGTACCGTGAAGCCCGAGTAGCCGTCGCTGCCATCCGTGCCTTTGCGCACGACCGGACCGTCCACGACGAGATCAGGATGGAACTCGGCGCCCCAGGTGCCGCCGACGCAATGCACGGGCCAGATGCCACCGTCCTTCTGGAAGTGCCGGGTCGTCTCCGGATGCCAGTCCTGGGTGTAGACGACGAGGGCGCCGGCTTCGCGCGCGACAGCGATCTCTGAGTTGACTGTCGGAACCACGTGCTCGCCACCCGGGACGTAGAGGCTGCCCTGCGGATCGGCGAAGTCGTTCTGCACATCGACGACGATGAGGGCGGTCCCGGGGTCGTAGGTGCCGACGGGTCCCGGGTGGCTGCCATTGGGATCGTTCGCCATGTTCCGAGAATAGGACGCTTCATGTATCGGAAGTCACCAGAACGTCCACCATGGGACAGGTCTCGTCGCGACATCGCTCAGGCTCTCGGTCGTGGTTTTCGGGCGCCTGTGGGGGCGTCTCGTGCACGCCTCCGGCGGAGGCCGCGAGAGCGGCTGTCCGGACGAACGTCCGTGACTGGGCGCCGACCTTGGGGTTAGTTACCTACCACAGCAAACCTTCGCTCTCACGTGGGGGCCGTAGATGCCGCATGGAGGGATTCACGTCAGCACGATCGACCGGACCGTCCAAGTGACGAGTGAATGGCTGAGTGATCTCGCGGAGAAGCTCGGGGTCCCCGGCGATGGCGAGCGGGCCTACCGTGTGCTACGCGCCTACCTGCACACGTTGCGGGACCGTCTCAACCTCGGGGAGGCGACTGACCTTCCCGCCCAGCTGCCGCTTCTGCTGCGGGGCGTCTACTACGAGGGCTTCGACCCCGCTCAGACGCCGAGGAAGCTCGATCGCGACGAGTTTCTGGCCGAGGTAGCCGGGCAAGCCGTACTCGACGAGAACGACCCGTTCGATGCCGAGAAGGCCGTGCAGGCGGCCACCTCGATGCTCCGGGACCGCATCAGCGAGGGTCAGATGCAGGACGTCTTCTCGCAGCTCCCGGGCGGGCTGCGCGAGTTGCTCGAGCAGCCATCGCGGGGATGAGCGCCAGAACCGTCAGGGGTCACGCACTCTCGATGCCGGCGGCGAAGGCTTGGGCGGTCTCCTCGTCGAGTCCGACGAGACGGACCTCGTCCAGCTCCCCCTCGTGTCCGCGGAGCCAGCCGGCCGCCTCGGCGGCGATGACCCGGGTCGCCTCGTCACGCGGGTAGCCGTATACCCCAGCTGAGATGGCGGGAAACGCCACCGACCGGGCGTCCGCCTGGGCGGCGGCGTCCAGTGCCGCCGAGACGGAGGCACGCAGGTGCGGCTCGTTTTGATCCGAGTCCTCGTCGTAGACGGGCCCCGCCACGTGAACGACCCATCGGGCAGGCATATCGCCGGCGGTGGTCGTGGCTGCCTCACCGACCTCGAGCGGTCCGTGCTCTTCGACGTAGGCGTTCGACTCCTCCTGAATGTCCTTCCCCCCAGCCTTCGCGATTGCTGCCGCGACGCCGCCACCGTGCTGAAGTTCGGCGTTGGCAGCGTTCACGATGACATCCACTTCCTGCTTAGTGAGATCTCCGGACAGCGCGACGACCGTGGCGCCGGCGATCTCCCTGCGCGCTCTCTCCTCTCCGTTTCCCATATCGGCCCCCAGCTCGCGTCTCCGGTGCGCGCTCCCAGCGTAAGGACTCACGCGCCGCATGTTCGATCGGCGCCATGTCAGGGGCGAGCCCATGTGGACGGTGACGCTGACGCCATGACCGTCTAGGGCGACGCAGGCTCAGTCCGGGAGCCCCGCAGGAATCTCGAGCAGTCGCAGGCCCGACGTGTCGAGCCAGTAGCGCGCCTCGCCGTGTACGACCCGGAGCATGACTGCCCCGCAGGCGGGACAGCGCATGACGAGTCCGGGAGCGTTGGAATACAGGTGCCAGGCCGCGACCGGGTTGGCCTTGCCGCACTGGGCGCAGGTGCCCACCGCTACGGTCATCTCGTGGATGAAGATCTCCCGTAGCATTCCCGCGGCGGCGTTGCCGTCGAGCCGCATGGCCTCGGAATCCATCTCAGCCTCCAGTCGGTCCGAATCGCTCGGTCTTGATCCGCTCGGAGGCGTGTCCGAGCTCGAGAAGACTCGTTGCCACGGCCTCGACGAGGGGGGTCGGCCCGCACACGAACGCCTCCGGGCTGTCGGCAGGCGACCACGCGACCTCGGCGAGCATCGCACGGTCGATGCGGCGCGCGTACCCGCGCCAGCCTCGTGGCTGACGACGCGTCAGCACGTGGAGAACTTCCGGGCCCCACCCGTCCGCGGCCAGACGCTCGAGCTCCTCGCGGTAGATGACCTGGTCCAAGTCGTGCGAGGAGTAGAGCAGCCGGGTAGGTACGCGGATGGCAAGCGCCGCACGATGTCGCAGGATCGACATGAGCGGCACCACCCCCGAACCTCCCGCGACCAGGAGGAGGGGAGCGGACGAGCTTCCGTCCCACACGAACCAGCCACCAATGGGCCCTCGCACCTCGACCTGATCGCCAGGTTCGAGCACATCGACGAGATAGGGTGACACTTCGCCGTCGGGCAGACGTTCCACGGTGAGCTCGAGGCGCGCCCCCTGTGGTGCGGAGGCGATGGAGTAGCTGCGCTGCGCCTGGTAGCCGTCCTCCGCGGTGACCCGGAGGTCGACGTGCTGACCCGGTAGGTGCCCTTCCCAGCCAGCCACGTCGAAGGTGAGGCTACGAACCCGCTCCGTCTCGACTCTGCTGTCGACGAGAGAGGCCGGACGCCAGGTCAGTCGCCGGCGTAGCGCTGTTCCCGCCATGGGTCCCCGTACATGTGGTAGCCGGCCGACTCCCAGAAGCCGGGCTCGTCGCGATCAAGCAGTTCGAATCCCCGCACCCACTTCGCGCTCTTCCAAAAATACAGGTGAGGGACGAGGAGGCGAGCAGGCCCGCCATGCTCAGGTGCCAGCGGCGTCCCATCGTACTCATAGGCGATCCACGCCTTGCCATCGACGAGATCCTCGAGCGGCAGGTTCGTGGTGTAGCCCCCGTCACAGAACGCGAGGGCGTACTCGGCGGCGGTTTCGACCTCGCCGAGCAGGGTCTCGACCGGTACGCCACGCCAAACGGTGTCCAGCTTCGACCATTTCGTCACGCAATGGATGTCGCGTGTGACGGTCTCTGCCGGCAGCCGGAGGAATTCCTCCCAGGTCCAGGTGCGCGGCTGGTCGACCTGTCCCCTGATCGTGAAGGTCCAGCGGTCGAGAGGCGTACCGGGGGTCGGACCGGCAGACAGCACCGGGAAGTCAGGCACGAGGTACTGGCCCGGGGGAAGGCGTCCTTGCGCGGTCTCGGCCTGCCGCCGACCACGGAAGCCCCGGGAGACGATACCCATGACTGCTCCTTGTCGCACCCGCGATTGCGCCCCTGAGGCCGGGCTGGACGCGTGCATCCACGCTCGGCGCGTGCCGCCCCAGCCGGGGACGTCCCCTGAGCACAAGGCAAGAGCGTAGTTGGCTTGTCCGCGTTCAACCCCGCGCCGTCGACGTGCCGATCGTGCTGTCGGTACTGGTCAGCGCTCCTCGAGCCTCTGTCGTACCACTGGGGGTGCAGCTGCCACGCCTTGTTATCCCCATCCCCCTAGACCTGCTTGTGCTCGCTCTCGGCGAGCGTGTCGCGGCCGGCTCGCTGTCCCTCATCCTGGCCGCGTTCAGCTGGAGGTCATCGCCTTCGTCGGAACCCGGGTGCTCTACGGCATGTCTCGTGGTCCCGGTCGCGGCGTGCTCGAACGAATCGGACTACGCCTGAGCCTGCCGGAGCAGCGCATGGCCCGCGCCACCTCCTGTCTGAAGCGTCGGGGAGCGGCGGCCATGCTCGTGGTCCGCGCCACACCGGTGCTGCGTACGTGACGCCACCCCGACCCGCCCCGACGTGGGTAAGCCCGGGCTTTCCCTGCGGGGGCGGCGACGAGAGGATGTCCGGACATGTTCGCCATCACCGCCACCTCCACCTCGATGCCTGACCCACTGTCGGGTCTGACTTTCGACGATGACTATCCCGAGCCCGCTCCGGGGGAGGGGTGGCAGCGCGTCAGGGTCCGGGCCGCCTCCCTCAACCACCACGACCTGTGGACGTTGCGGGGGGTTGGGATTCGCAAGGATCAACTCCCGATCGTGCTGGGCTGCGACGCCGCCGGCGTGACCGAGGATGGGCGCGAGGTCATCGTGCACGCCGTCATCGGTGATGCCGACGAGGGGGGTGGGGACGAGACCCTCGACCCGCAGCGAACCCTGCTGTCGGAGCAGTACGACGGCACCTTCGCCGACTGGGTCGCGGTGCCACGCCGCAACCTCATCGACAAGCCCGAGGAGATCTCGTTCGCCGAGGGAGCGTGCCTGCCAACGGCCTACCTCACCGTCTACCGCGCGCTCTTCACGCGGGGCGGGGCGCGGCCCGGTGACCGACTGCTCGTCCAAGGCGCAGGCGGGGGTACGACAACGGCGGCCATCCTGCTCGGGCGGGCAGCCGGGCTACGCGTCTACGCGACGAGCCGCAGCGAAGAGAAGCGCAAGCAGGCCATCGACCTCGGCGCCCACGAGGTGTTCGAGGCGGGAGAGCGCCTGCCCGAGCGTGTCGACCTCGTGTTCGACAGTGTCGGCGAGGCGACCTGGGAGCATTCCCTGAAATCCCTACGCCCGGGCGGCGCACTCGTCTGTGTCGGCGCGACGAGCGGCAGGAACCCCGAGACGAGTCTCCCCCACGTCTTCTTCCGTCAGTTGCGGGTCATCGGCTCGACCATGGGCACCCGTGACGAGCTCGTCGCCCTCGTGTGCTTCCTGCGGGCCACCGGATTGCGGCCCTTCATCGCTGAAGTCTTCCCCATTCGGGAGGGGCGGCGGGCATTCGAGCGCATGAACGAGGGCGACCTGTTCGGCAAGCTCGTGTTGACGAACGAGTAGCTTCGTAGGTGAGCGGCGCTTCTGCGGGGGATGGCTGATCGGGTGGGCTCCGGGGGAGGGACTCGAACCCACAACCTTGCGGTTAACAGCCGCCTGCTCTGC
>JBHELG010000076.1:0-9676 GCA_046263195.1 Nitriliruptorales bacterium
GCCAACGGCACCCGCCTGCTCGTCGACCGCGCCGAGTTCGAGCGTGGCATCGAAGAGCCGTACCGACAATTGCTGCTCGCGGAGGCCCGCCTGGACCTGCCACCCGAGGAGGTCATGCCGGGACCGGAGCTCGTGGCTCCCTACCTCTCCTATCACGAGCTGCGACAGATGCGGCAGCTTGGGAAGCTTCCCTCCGACGAGGACGTCACCCGGGACTGGGAGCTCGCCGCTCTGACCGTGCTGAAGGTCAGCACGAGCCGCGCGCTCTTGCTGCCGCTGAGCCCACCGGGAGGCGGTCCCAGCGTGATCACGAGGGGCCCTGGGTGGATCGGCGGAACTCCGGGCTGTCTGCGTCTCGAACCGCACCCGGAGCCTTCTGAGCTCGTGCTCGACGTGGCGGCGCCGGTGGCGCTCCCGCTGCGAGCCTCGGCCAACAACGTCGGCGTGTTCCTCCGGGACGAGGACGGCACCACCTCTCACATCAGCTACATGGTCCGCCTCGAACACGTCCCCAACTACCTCAACCTCAACTTCCGACAGCAGCGCGTCGTGCTCACCTTCCCTTCTCAGGCGTCTTTCACGCTGTGCGGGCTCGCAGCGTCTTGAACGGCACCGAGCTCCAGTGGCGCCGGCGACGGCGATCATTCGGCCTTGGCGAGGGTCCCGAGGTAGAGATCGACGATCCTCGGGTCATGCAACAGTTCCTGTCCCGTGCCGGTATGAACGTCGCGCCCCTGGTCGAGCACATAGGCGCGATGACACACCTGCAGGCAGCGGCGGGCGTTCTGCTCGACCATCACGATCGAGACGCCCAGTCGGTTGATGTTGTGCACCCATGCGAACGCCTCGTCCTGGTTGGCCGGTGACAGCCCGGCGGATGGCTCGTCGAGCAGCAGGACGGAGGGGTCCATCATGAGAGCCCGGGCCATGGCCACCATGCGCCGCTCGCCGCCGGACAGCGATCCGGCCCGTTGACCGCGCCGCTCGTCGAGCAGCGGGAAGATCTTCCGTACGAACCCGAACCGCTCCTCCCAACGCTGGGGTTGCAGGTAAATCCCCATCGCGAGGTTTTCCTGCACGGTGAGGCTGGGGAAGACGTTGCGCTCCTGAGGCACATAACTGACCCCCCGAGAGACGAGTTCGTGGGCCGGCAGGTTCGTGATCTCCTCGTCGCGCAGCCGCACGGAGCCGGCCCGAACCGCCACGAGGCCGAAGATGGCCTTCAGCAGGGTCGATTTGCCGGCCCCGTTCGGGCCGATCACCCCAACGATCTCCGCCTTTCCCAGCTCGAGGCTGCAGCCCGACAAGATGTCCACGTCGGGGAGGTAGCCGGCGTAGAGGTGACTGGCGATGAGCACAGGCTCGCGAGTGGTGGCAGCGCTCATCAGCCCCGCTCGTCGTGGTGGGCGCCGAGATAGGCGTCGATGACGGCCCGGTCCGACCCGATGCCCTGGGGAGGCGCCTCAGCGATGACCCGTCCTTGGGCGAGACAGACGACCCAGTCGCTGATCCCCCTGACGACATCCATGTCGTGCTCGACGAAGAGAATGCTCATGCCCTCCGAACGGAGGTCGGTGATGTGGCGTAGCAGGGACTGTGCCAGTGCAGGGTTCACCCCTGCCATGGGCTCATCGAGCATGAGCAGCTTGGGCTCGGCCATGAGCGCCCGAGCCATCTCCAGCAGCTTTCGCTGACCTCCCGAGAGGCTGCCCGCGAGGTCGTCGCGCATGTGGTCGAGTTGAAAGCGACGCAGCAACTCCACGGCTTTCGACTCGACCTCACGTTCCCGCCGTCTCCAGAGGGGCCGGACCAGAGCCGGGAAGAAACGCTCCCCATCATGATGGCTTGCCCCGAGCATCATGTTCTCGAGTACGGTCATGCGCGCCAGCGCCTTGGTCAGCTGGAAGGTCCGCACCATGCCGTACTGGGCGACGCGGTGGGCTGCGGCCCCGGCGAGCGGGCGGCCGTCGAAGGTCCACGTCCCTGAGTCTGGCCGATCGAAGCCGGTCAGAAGGTTGAAGAGGGTGGTCTTGCCGGCCCCATTCGGGCCGATGAGCGCCGTGATCACGCCGGCCTGGACTTCGAGGTGGTCCACGTCGACCGCGACGAGACCGCCGAAGGCCCGCCGAAGACCGTCGACGACGAGGATCGGTTGAGGCTTCGCTGCGCCGGGCTCGCAAGGCGTGCCCGCAAGGCCTGTGTCGGCCGGGGCGGCACGGTCAGACATCGAGCAGCATCTCGCGCCGGTCTCCGAACAGTCCCTGGGGCCGGAAAACCATCAGCAGCACGAGACCGATCCCGACGAGGATGAGGCTGACGGCTCCCACGTTGGTCAGCACGGAAGGGAGCATCCCGGCCTGGGAGGCCTGCCGGAGCAGCGAGTCGGTGCCGGCGATGAGGAACCAGAACAGGATGGACCCCAAGATCGGCCCGATTCTTGTAGCCGTGCCTCCGAGGATGAGGATCGTGTAGGCGAAGAAGGTGATATCCGGCTGATAGGTGTCCGCGTTCACCGACGAGGTCGAGATCGCGAACATCGCTCCCGCCAGCGCCCCGAGCATCCCCCCGACGACGAGACTCTGCAACTTGTAGGCGAAGACGTTCTTGCCGAGGCTGCGAGCGGCGTCCTCGTCCTCGCGGATGGACCGGACGACCCTCCCCCAAGGGCTTCGGGCGAGAAGCGCCACCAGGACGGTGGCCAATCCAACGAGCAACCAGGTGACGAGCAGCGCCCAGAGCGTCTGGTGAGGGAAGGTGAGCAGGCCGATGCCGTAGCGCCCGCGAGGGATCGGGTTCAGGTCGTAGAAGTCGTTCGCGACCGCCTGGAGGCCGAAGACGCCGCCGGTCAGCGGCTCGAGGGGCGCGGATCGGACGAGGAGGCGGAGGATTTCCGCGGCGGCGATCGTCGTGATCGCGAAGTAGTCCGCCCGCAGCCGCAGCGTCGGGTAGCCGAGCGCCAGCGCGAGTGCGACGGACAGAGCCAGGCCTACGACGACACCCAGCCACAGCGACTGACCGAAGGTCGCCACGACGACGCCCGCCCCGTATGCCCCCACGAGCATGAACCCCACGTGGCCGAAGTTCAGCAGCCCCGTGTAGCCGTAGTGGAGGTTCAGGCCGATCGCGAGCAGGGCGTAGGTGGCGGCGTCCGGCCCGACCGCTGCGCGCAGCGCATTGCCAGCCACATCAAGCAAGCTCACGTGGCGCTCACCTGGTCATCTCCGTCGGGCCCGGAGCGACGCTCACCCGATCCGCTCCGGTCTGCCGAGGATTCCTTGCGGTCTGACGAGCAGGACGAGAACGAGCACGGCCAGAGCCCACACGAACTTCAGCTCAGGAGCAAACCAGATGGTGCTCACTTCGGTGATGACGCCGATAACGAAGCTGCCCGCCATCGCCCCGTATGCGGTGCCGAGCCCGCCGAGGATGACCCCGGCGAACATGAGCAGCAACAGTCGGAAGCCCATGAGGTAGTTGACGGTCTCGACCAGCCCGAGAAAAACACCTCCGATCGCGGCGAGGGCACCCCCCAGAACCCACACCAGGACGATGACCCGCCCGACGTCGATTCCGGAGGACTCGGCGAGGTCGCGGTTGTCCGCCACGGCCCGCATCGCCGTGCCCGTCCTCGTCTGCTGCAGGAGCGCTGCTATCCCGACGAGCACGACGAGCGAGAGGAGCATGACGATCGCGTCTCGTGGGGTGACAGAGAGGGGTCCGAAGGTCAGGACGCGTTGGATGGCGTAGTCGGCGTAGGGGGCGCTGCGGCCACCGAAGAAGATGAGCAGGACGTGGCGGATGACGAGCGCCAGCCCGATGGTGATCACCAGGAGTTGGAAGAGCCCTACCCGGCGCGCCCGCAGGGGGCCGAACAGGCCCTGCTCGAGCGCCCCGCCCAAGACGCCGCCGATGAGCATGGCGAGGACGGCTGCGGGGATGAGCTGGAGGGTCGGGCCGTGCACGTTGAGGTACCAGGCGATGATCGCACCAAAGGTGACGAGCTCACCGTGAGCGAAGTTGATGAGGCCGGTCGTACCGAAGATGAGCGACAGTCCAATCGCGGTCATGGCGATGATGAGCCCGAACTTCACGCCGTTGAGCAGGACTTGCGGCAATTGCCCCAGCACCCGGCTGCCGCTCCCCTCCCTCTTTCCCAAGGGGAAGACGAGCCCCCGCTGCTCACCGCGCGTGACCTGCACCTGAAGGGTGTGACGATTCGGATCGCTGAGCTCGGCCCCTTCGGGCAGAGTGTCCGCGCGAAGCGTGACACGGTAGGAACCAGGCCCGGGGAGAGGGATCATCCAGCGGCCGTCCGGGCCGGTCGTGGCCTCACCCACGAGCTCGCCTCGAGCGTCGGCTGCGACCACCGCCGCTCCCGCGACAGGCCCGTCCTCGTTTCGGAGCGTCCCGAGCACCGCCGTTTCCTCCCGCGCGGGTCCGGGTGGTGTTCCTGCCGCCGGCGGAGCGTCGGACTGGCCGGCTCGGGCTGAAGCCGCCACGAGCAGAAACGCCAGGCAAGCCAGGAAGAGCGCCAGAGCGCGTGACACTCAGCCGTGCCTCCTCGCCGGATCCGGTTGTGCTCCCCGGGCCAGTGCCTCCCGGGCGATCGAGGTGGCCAGCTCGTGAACGTCACGGGCAGGGCGACCAGACGCCTCCGCAGCCGCTCGCACCTCATCCAACTCCGGCGCCACGTGCGTGACCACGCCCTCGTGAGTGGCGATCTTGACCGCGACGTCGCGACCTTCCACGTCGACATGCAGCCAACCCCGCGGTAGGACGCGCCGCCGCACGGGGTGGATACGCAGACCGAGCGTGGTGCTCTCACGGAACAGGACGTCCTCGAATCGCCCCACGTCATCTGGGTCGCCGAGCGCCACAAGCGTGAAACCGGGGCGGCCTTTCTTCATGAGGGTGGGAGAAGCCCAGGCGTCGTGGGCCCCCACCGCCCGGAGCCGGTCGAGAACGATCGGGACGAGCTCCGGAGACAGGTCGTCTACCGTGGCTTCCACCACCACGGACTCGGTCTCCGAGGCCTCCCGCGGGTCTGCCGACTCTCCGAGGAGTAGTCGCACGACGTTGGGGTGATCGAGCTGACGGCTGCCCGCCCCGAGTCCCTGGCCGGTGAGAATGAGAGGCGGCAACACCGCGACGGGTTGCGCAAGCTCGGCGACGAGGGCGGCTCCAGTGGGAGTGACGAGCTCGTGGGGCTCGTCGCGCCCTCGCAAGCGAAAACCGGTGAGGAGCTCGACGACGGCGGGAACCGGTACCGGCAGCTCACCGTGACTGCTCACCACGGTGTGGGATCCGGTCGTGATCGGCCCGCAGGTGAGCCGACCGAGGCCGAGCTCGTCGACGCCGGTACAGACTCCGATGACGTCGGCGAGGGCATCGAGTGCGCCAACTTCGTGGAAGTGCACATCGTCCGGTTCGAGGCCGTGGCTCGTTGCTTCCGCGCCGGCCAGGCGACGGAATACGCCGAGGGCACGATCCTGCACCGCGGCGGGTAGGTCGGCGCCGGCTACGAGGCGCCGCACGTCGGCCCACGATCGCGACACAGATGAGGGTGCGGTACGGACCTCGACCTTCGTGGCGGCGAGGCCGGCGCGGGTCACCTGCCGCGCTTCGAGGCGGATGGGCTCGACTTCGATGGCGTCCACGGCCGTCTGCATGCGCTGGAGCGATGCTCCCGCATGTACGAGCGCACCCAGCAGCATGTCACCGGCGACTCCGGAAGGGCAGTCGAGGTGTCCGACTCTCACGGGGAGGAGTGGCGTTCGAGCAGGCGCAGGATGCGCAGGACCATCATCGCGGCCCCGAAGCCATTGTCGATGTTGGTGACGACCACTCCATGCGCACACGAGTTGAGCATGGCGAGCAGTGCCGCCAGGCCTGAGAATGCGGCCCCATAGCCGACGCTCGTGGGTACCGCGATCACCGGGACGCTGGTCAGCCCGGCAACGATGGTCGGAAGCGCACCTTCCATGCCAGCTACCGCGACGACGACATCGGCGGTGCCGAGGAGGGCCCGCTCGGCAAGGACCCGGTGCAGCCCGGCAACGCCGACATCGCACACCAGGTCCGCTTTCGCTCCGAACGCTGCGAGCACGCTCGTGCACTCCCGCGCCACCGGCAGGTCGGAGGTACCTGCGGCGAGCACCGCCACCAGTCCGGACAGACCCTGTGGAACGGCCCGGGCGACCACCACTCTGCCCACCGGGTCATGCTGTGCGTCAGGCACGGCTCCCATGATCGCGGCGGCGTGCGCAGGCGTGGCACGAGTGGCAAGCACCGGGCCGTCGCTGCCACGCAACAGCTCCGTGATGGCCCGAGCGCACTGTTCGGGTGTCTTTCCGGCCGCGTAGACAACCTCTGGTTCCCCGGTGCGAATCTCCCGATGGTGGTCGATCCGCAGGTCTCCAAGATCGGCGAAGGGCAGGGAAGCCAGCTGGTCGGCCGCGGCGGCGGGGGGGACCAGGCCGGCCGCGACCGCCTCGAGCAGGGCCTGCAGTCGCTCCGGACCCATCCTGCCTCCTGGTAGACGATCAATCGGCCGGGATCCTAGATCTGCAGCCTTCGTCCGCGCAGATCGCCTCCTCGGTTCGTCAGGATCGGGCGCTAGGATGGTGTGCTGGGGTGGATCGCGGGCTGCGGATCACCCGACAACCCAAGCGCCGTTCAGGTGGTGTCCCGTGTTCTTGTCGGCCGAGGCGCTCGAGATCCTCGTCTTGGTGTGCGCCGTCGCGATCGTCGTCCAAGGCGCCCTCGGGGTCGCCCTGCTTGTCCGGCTGGGTCGATTGCGGGCCGCCTATGCCGCGATCCTCGACCCTGCGATGCTGGATCCGAATGGCTCCGCCGACATCTTCGACGCGATCGCACGCGTCCGGCACGACCTTGGCGATCTGCGCGACGACCTGGCTGCGCTGGGCGCCCAGGTCGAGGATCTGCGCGGCATCGTCGACGACTCGGTCTCGCAGGTGGGAGTCGTGCGCTACGACGCGTTCGAAGACATGGGCGGCGCTCTGTCCTTCTCTGCCGCCCTGCTCGACGGGCATGGGGATGGGGTCGTCTTCTCCGCCATCAACGGACGCACGGAGGGGCGTACGTACGCAAAGCCAATCACCGAGGGTAGGAGCGAGTTCAACCTCTCTCCCGAGGAGAGCGATGCCATCGAACTCGCCCTCAACGGTGGCAAGGGCACAACGGTCGAAACTCCCCGCCGGCGCTGGCGACGCTCAGTCTCCTAACGGTGACGATCGCCTACCTCGGTCCCTCGGGGACCTTCGCTGAGACGGCCGCCCGTCACATGGCTGGGGGTGAGCCGCTGTTGGACCTCCCGGACGTCGCGGAGGTACTGCGAGCCGTCGGCGACGGGCGTGCCGACCGTGGAGTCGTCCCCATAGAGAACACCCTCGAGGGGCCCGTGAGCACGACCCTCGATGCTCTCGCCTTCGATGTCGACCTGCTCATCCAGGGTGAGCTGGAGCTGGCGATCCACTTCGTGCTCGGCACGCGACCTGACGTCGCCCTCGATGACGTCAAGGTCGTGCGCTCGCACCAGGTCGCGCTCGCCGCCTGCGGCCGCTGGCTCTCGGCCAACCTGCCGCATGCCGAACGTGTCGCCGCGACCTCCACCGCGAAGGCGGCCGAGCTGGTCGCTGCCAGCGACGGGGCGGAAGCGGCGATCGCCAATCAGTTGGCTGCCGAGCGCTGCGGGCTGACGATCGTCGCCCGCGGCATCGCCGATCGTGAGGGAAACGTGACCCGCTTCGTCGTGGTGGGCCACCACTTGCCGCCGCCAACGGGGTGGGACAAGACCTCGCTCGTCGTCTTCATCGAGGAGAACCGGCCGGGGGCGTTGCTGAAGCTGCTCGAGATCTTCGCCGAACGCGACCTCAACCTCACGAAGATCGAGTCGCGGCCCACCAAGGCCGAGCTTGGCGAGTACTGCTTCTTCGCCGACGTCGAGGGCCACCTGTCGGACGAGCGGGTGGGAGATGCCCTGGCCGCGGTCAAACGCACTCATCGTGAGGTGAAGATCCTCGGCTCCTATCGCCGCTCGGGAGCGCGGCAGACCGAGGAGGCTGAACGGATCGCCGCGGACGACGCTGCCTACAGAGCCGCCTCGCAGTGGCTCGAAGAATGGCGGTCCCGGGTCAAGCGCACCTGAGGGGGCACGCGCGGCTCGAGGGCTGCGACTTCTCGGTCGTGACGCTTCGGCTGCTTTGGCGGCCTCTCGCGGCCGCCCCGATCATATGAGGGGTTAACCTGCCCGCCATGATCGATGTGCGCCTGCTGCGTGAGGACCCGGACGGAGTCGCAGCCGCCCTCGCACGGCGGGGCGTCGGTGACGACGTGGTGGAGGAAATCATCGAGCTCGACCGACTACGCCGGGTGGTGGTGAGCGAGGTCGAAGGTCTACGAGCGGAACAAAACGCCCGCTCCCGGGCGATCGGCCACGCCCCGCCCGAGCGGCGGTCCGAGCTCATCGCCGCTGCCGCGGAGTTGAAGGAGCCGCTGAGGAGGGCCGAGGAGGAACTCGAGGCCGTCTCCAGCAAGCTCGCGGAGACACTTGCGCAGATTCCGAACCTGCCGGACCCGGTGGCGCCCGATGGCGGCGAGGAGGACAGCGTCGAGCTGCGCCTCTCCGGGACACGGCCCGCGTTCGACTTCCCGCCCCGGGATCACGTCCAACTCCTCGAGTCGGCAGGAGCACTCGACCTCGCCCGAGCGGCCAAGGTGAGCGGCGCCAGGTTCTACTTCCTGCGCCAGGAGGGGGCGCTGCTCGAACTGGCCCTCGTCCGTTACGCGCTCGACATCGCGCAGCGCCACGGGCACATCCCAGTCATCCCGCCGGTGCTCGTCCGCCAGGACGCCCTGTTCGGCACGGGATTCTTCCCGACAGACGAGCAGCAGATCTTCGCCACACGCGACGACGACCTCTATCTCGTCGGCACCTCCGAGGTGTCCCTCGCGAGCATGCACGCGGACGAGATTCTCCCCGAGCTGCCACTGCGCTACGCGGGCTTCTCGACCTGCTTCAGGCGGGAGGCTGGGTCCTACGGCAAGGACACGCGGGGGATCTTCCGCGTCCACCAGTTCGACAAGGTCGAGCTCTTCTCGTTCGTGGAACGCGATGCGTCCCGCGAGGAGCACGAGCGCATCCTCGCCATCGAGGAGGACCTCATGCAGGGGCTCGAACTCCACTACCGGGTGGTGGACATCGCGGTCGGCGACCTCGGAGCCTCCGCGGCCCGGAAGTTCGACGTCGAAGCGTGGCTGCCCGGTCAGGAGATGTATCGCGAGCTGACATCATGCTCGAACACCACCGACTATCAGGCGCGACGGCTGCGGACACGCTACCGCCGATCGGATGGCTCGACGCAGCTCGTGCACACGCTGAACGGCACGGCCCTGGCGGTGCCGCGAACGATCATCGCGCTGGTCGAGACCCACCAGCGGGCCGACGGGTCGGTTGCCGTGCCCGAGAGGCTCCGCCCGTACATGGGATGCGAAGAGCTCCTCGTCACTGAATCGGGCTAGCGACACGCTACTCGGTTCCCGGCAGGCGGCCGTCGCAGCGAAGGCTCTCGGCAGGGCCGCTACCCTCGCACTCGTTGCGAGGGTACTTGGAGGGTTGGCCGAGTCCGGTTGAAGGCAGCGGTCTTGAAAACCGCCA
>JBHELG010000077.1:0-3389 GCA_046263195.1 Nitriliruptorales bacterium
ACCCCACACCGGCAAGATCGCCCGCCGCAAGCTCGCCAACAAGCTCGTCGGAATCCTCGACGGCGTACTGACCCACGATGCCGTCTACGACGAACACATCGCCTTCGCAACCTGGCTCAGCGCCGACAACCAACACCTCGCTGCTTGACGGCTACCAACCTGGGATGATCTAGCCTGTGGTGTGAGGACTTCCGGACCTCCGGGAGTCGGAGGAACAGCGGGACCTGGCAGAGGGCGGGACCACCGGCAGTCCGAGGAGGCGAGTATGCAGTCGCGCTACTCACGCTGGGACGGCACCCAGGACCCCCTCGGTTCCGTCGTCGATGTCGGGGAGGTCCTCGATGAGATCGGGGACGACCTGCTCAGGGGAGCCGGGGGTGACGCCGCGCTTCGGCGCCTCCTCAAGCGGGGCCTTTCCGGGCAGGGACGCGGACTGGACGACCTGCGTCACCGTCTGCAGGCGGCACGGGAGGGGTTGAGCGAGCAGCTGGACCTCAGTGGACCCCTCGCCGACACCCGCCGGCGCCTTGACGAGATCGTCGACCTAGAACGCGCCGCCCTCGCCCGGAGGGACGACGACGAGGCCCGCTTTTCCGAGTTCCGCCTGGATGCACTCCCCGCTGATCCCGCAGGGACGATCCGCGAACTGCAGAACTACTCCTTCTCTTCACCCGAGGCGGCCGACAAGTTCGCATCCCTCGTCGAGGAGCTGCGTCGCGAGCTGCTGGACTCCTACTTCCGTGATCTGTCCGGGGCGCTGCGCTCGGTCACCGCCGAAGACCTCAGCCGGGTCACCGAGATGCTCGCCGATCTGAACGGGATGCTGGCCGCCCGAGAGCGGGGCGAGGAGCCCGACTTCGAGGGCTTCATGGCGAAGCACGGTGGCTTCTTCCCGGAGAACCCCAAGAACCTCGACGAGCTGCTCCAGGCGTTGGCCCGACGTATGGCTGCAATGAGCCGCATACTTGCCAGTCTGACCCCCCAGCAGCGGCGGGAGCTGACCGAGCTCGCACGTAGCGTCTTCGACGATCTCGACCTCGCCTTCGAGCTCGCCCAACTGCAGCATCATCTCCGCGGCGTCATGCCCGCCCTCGCCTGGGACGAGGCCGTAGAGGACGGCTGGGCCGAGGAGCCCCTGCCGATGTCCTCCGCCGTCGACGCGGTCGAGCGCCTGACCGAACTCGACGAGCTCGACCAGGCGCTCGAGGGTAACTACCCAGGGGCCAGTCTCGAGGATGTCGACGAGGAGGCGTTGCGCCGAGAGCTCGGGGCGGATGCCGTCCGCGATCTGCGCCAGCTGAAAGCGATCGAACGAGCGCTCGAGGAGGCGGGCATGCTGCAACGCCGCGGAGGCCGCCTCGAGCTGAGCCCGCGTGGCGCCCGGATGTTGGGGGAGCGAGCCCTCACGAAGTTGCTCGATCGCATCCGCCGGCAACCGTCAACGCGCACGAGCGGCATCGATGCCGAGCCCACGGGCCAGACGCGAGCCTGGACCTTCGGGGATCACGAGCCGATCGCAGTAGAGCGCACGGTCTTCAATTCCGTGGTTCGTTCAGTCACGAGCAACTCCCTCCTACCCCACGAAAGGGGCGACGCGCCGGGGACCAGCCATCGCTCCGGAGGGTCGTTGCGACTGCGCCCCGACGACTTCGAAGTCGTCGAGCAAGAGGTTCGCCCGCGCACCGCCACGGCGCTCCTGCTCGACCTGTCCTTCTCCATGCCCCTGCGGGGCCATTTCGTCCCGGCCAAACGCATGGCGCTCGCCCTCTACGCCCTCATCCAGGGCAAGTACCCGCAGGACTCCCTCTACCTGGTCGGCTTCTCCGACTATGCGCGACGCATGCAACCCGCCGACCTCGGCGCCACAGGCTTCGAACGTGTCTACGGCACGAACATGCAGCACGCCTTCCTGCTGGCCCGCCGGCTGCTCGCCGACGATCCCCGCCCCACGAAACAGGTGATCATGGTCACCGACGGCGAGCCGACCGCCCACCTCGAAGGCGAGGTGGCCTACTTCAACTGGCCCCCCGTCCGAGAGACCATCGTGAAGACCCTGCGGGAAGCGCTGCACCTGGCGCGATCCGGCATCTCGATCAACGTGTTCCTACTGGAAGACGACCCGGGTCTCGTCTCCTTCGCGGACCGGCTCGCCAGAGTCGCCAGCGGACAGGTGTTTCAGGTCGGCAGTGACGAGCTCGGCCGCTTCATCGTGCGCGACTACGTCCGCACGCGCGGGGGGCGCTGAGCAGAGGGAATGCTCTGCCGTTTGCGCTCAGCGTTCCCAATCCGGGGCGAGGTCCCCGGGATCGATGAGACGCCTCGCCCGATCGAGGTCCTCGATGCGGGCCATCTCCTCCTCGCTCAGCTCGAAATCGAAGATGTCGAAGTTGGCGGCCCGGTGCTCAGGATCCCCTGAGCGGGGGATGGCAGCGACGTGGTCCTGCTGGACGAGCCAGCGCAGCGTCACTTGCGCGGCGGTCTTGCCGTGACGCCGACCGATCTCGCCCAGCACCTCGTCGTCGACCACGCGGCCCTTGGCCAGAGGCGAGTACGCGGTGAGCATGAGGTCCCGCTCGACCGCGAGCTGGCGCAGCTCCGGCTGCCCGAGATAGGGGTGGTACTCGACCTGGTTGCAGAAGATCGGGGCGTGATCGAGCGCTTCGCGTAGCAGTGTGGGCGTGAAGTTGCTCACGCCGATGTGGTGCACCGTTCCGTTCTCGCGCAGGTCGACCATGGCCTCGAGCGTCGCCTCCATGGATGCCGGGAACGCCGGCCAGTGGATGAGGAGGAGGTCGACGTAGTCGGTCTGCAGCCGTTCGAGGCTCTCGTGCGTGGAGCGCTGGACGCGATCTGGCTCGAGGTTTCGCGGTTGCAGCTTCGTGGTGAGGAAAACCTCACCGCGGTCGAGGCCGCTGTCGGCGAGTGCCTGCCCGACCTGGGCCTCGTTGCGGTACATCTGGGCCGTGTCGAGGTGCCGGTAGCCGAGCTCGAGGGCGTGGCAGACCGCCTCGGTCGCAGACCGCCCCGACAACTGCCAAGTTCCAAACCCGAGGGCCGGGACACGCTCGCCTTGGACGTCGACGTACTCCACGCAACCCTTTCTGAGCGGCCGCGGGATCACGCTACTCGGATTCCAGGTCGGGCGGTCAACTTCCTGCCAGGGTCGCCTGAGCACCGGGGGGCCACCCTGCCAGTCCGCACAGCGTGACCGGGACCGAAGCAGGCAAGGTGAGCTCCACATCGCGGTCCTCGAGGTCGAGGTTGAGGTAGGTGGGGGAGTCGCCGAAGTGGGCCTCCACACCGATACGAGACGTGGTGCCGTCCCGGTCGCGCAGGAAGACATCCATCGCGCCTGCGGCGGTGTCCAGCGGCAGCGTCACCGGCGCGGG
>JBHELG010000078.1:0-4607 GCA_046263195.1 Nitriliruptorales bacterium
GCTGCCGGTTACGAGCACGATCGCACCGAGCAGCTCCAAGGTCATCAGGGCCGCCACAACCCGCGCCACCAGCCCCAGGACGAGCATTGCCCCGCCGACGAGCTCGAGCACCGTCACGGCCCAGCCGAGCAGCAAAGGTGCCGGCAGGCCGAGCCGCGTGCCCAGGAACTGACCGAAGCCGGCGGAGCCGTCGCTCAGCTTGTCGAGCCCGTGGGCGAACATCATCACGCCGATGATGAGCCGGACCACGACCGGGGTCAGCCCGGCAAATCTGCCTACTGCGCGAATCATGGCCCTCCTTCAACCGGTGGCGGAAAGAGGATAGGCAGCAAGTCCTTGCTCCGGATGGGCTTCCGTCTGAAGAGGTCCCGAAGCAGCGACTCCGCCTGGTGTCCCTCTCGCGAACGTGCTCGGCGTCGTGCTCGTGCTGGTTGGCTCTTACCGGCGCGACCCGCGGGCGCAGCGGAAGGTGGCGACCAGGGGGTCACGCTACGTCTGCGTGGTCGACCCGCCGCAGCTGTCGGACGTAGGGGCTACCGGGACGGGTCAGCCTTCCGCCTGCGCTCGACGGATGAGGTTCGCCAGGTCCTTCAATCCTCGCGCCAGCTCCTCACCCGCGCAACGGGTGCAGAGGTCGAGCCCCTCCGCGACGCGACCGCACCGGTTGCACCCTTCGGCGCCGACCCGTCCGACGACGTCCTGCCCGCGCGGCATACCGAGCGTCGAGCCCGAGTCCCAGGCGACGTGAACAGTTCCCAGGTGGTCGACGACGGTGACGGTCCCGGGGTCGCCCGGGCGGAGGTGCGTGTACGGGTCGTCCGCGTCGGCGCGGGGGGTAGTGGGGTCGTGGGTCATCGGCGGCCCTCCCGCTCCTGCAGCCGCCAGCGCAGCCACGCGGGCATGTGCGGGTCGGAGGGGTCGATCAGCGAACCCGTGGACTTCACGGGCGAGGCCGTCCTTCGAGGGGACAGCCCGAGGGCGGCGCGGTTGGCGTCGCGCTGGCGCCGGCGGTCCTTCGCCCTGCGGACGGCGCTCGCGCCGTCCACCAACGGTACGGCGACGAGGAGGGCGGCTACGAACAGTTCCATCATTCGTCCTTCGTCTCTGACGCCGCGTCGTTGCGACGTCAGTTGGATTCTCGTCACGAACGACACGCAACTGTAGGTTAGAACATGTAAGAGCATGCCGTTGCACCACTCTAACGACGTCGGTGTTCACTCCGTGACGCGGACGGACGGTTGGGATGCTGACTCAGCCTGGCCTGAGCCTGCATCTCTGCGACGGCTCCAGCGAAGATCCCGACGCGTGGGGGGCCTCAGAGGTGCGGGAACTCATGGCGGGGCAGCAATGCGTGGGGGCGCCGCGCTCGAGGCCGCGGGTCGGCACGCCCCGCCGTCGCAGGGCGCTCGAACACACGACGACGTTCTACGCCGCCGAACTGAAGACGCCCGAGGACGAGAAGGAGAACGAGAACTACTGCGAGCTGCTCACCACAGCGGGCGCGCGGCCCCAGCTACTTCTCTCGCCGATAGTTCGCCGTCATGAAGTTGTGCCAGTTCCCGTCATCGCCCAGCATGTGTGCGGTCAGAACCCGGTGGTCGTCGCTCTTGAACTCGATCACGTCCCTGTAGAGCGCCATCTTCCCCTCTACGTCCATGTGGGGACCTTCGGTCTCAAGCGTTAGAACTCTTCCGGACTGATCCAGGGATCCGTCGTACACCCACAGATGGGTCATCATCGACCCGATCCACGTTCCGACGTACCGCTGCTTCTGCGCGTCATAGCCGAGGGTCATGACCGCCGTCGCGGTGCCTCCGCCGGGCATCTCGCCTTGTCCTTCGGCCAGAATCCAGAGGCCACCAAGTGAGCGAACGCTCTCCGTGCCCGCGACCTTCTCGGGGGGAATGCCCGCTGCCGCCGTCGCGTCGGCTTCATACCTCCACTCGCCGACGAACTTCTGTAGCCATTCGTGTTCCTTCTGGGGCTCGGTCATCGTTTGACTCCTCTTGGCGCTCGGTTGGACGCGTCAGGTCCGGCGTGCGTCGTCGTTCCGCTTCAGGTCAGGATAGATAGGTGTCAGTGCGACAGCCTCGTGGCTCTCGAGGGACGCGATGAGGATGAAAGGCACCGCGAACCGAAGGCCACGGCTGACGGGCGCTGAGGCGTCGAGTCTCACCCCTGCGCATGTGCTCTCGACAGGAGCGGGCTGCCTACTCCTTTCCTCACCATTGCGTGATCGTGGCGCGAGTCCGGGCTACCGCCCCTCGCCTGTCGCGCGATCCACGCGTTGGCGGTCAAGCTGGGGACGAAGCTTGCCATAGCAGTCGGCCGGGCCTGCAGGTCGCGGCCCGGTGGACTGCATCTCAGGCAGGCGATGCGCCTTCGAGTCACAGAATCGTCCTGATCGCTACGTTCGTGCAGCTCAAGCGATGGCCACCCCGAGCACGGAGCCGACCGCAAAAGTGACGGCGGCAGCGCCCCCTCCGACTAACAGCATGCGGAGAGCACCGATCAACGCTGGACGCTTGGCCAAGAGCGAGCTGATGCCTCCGATGGCGGCCAGGGTTGCAAGCGAAAGGACGGCACTGAGTACAAGAGCGGTGGGTGCGGAGGCAGCCAGAAATGGCATCAGGGGCACCGCCGCCCCCAGAGCAAACGTCCCGAACGAAGTCGTGGCAGCAGCCCAGGGTGAACCCAGAGCATCATCCTCGCGGCCCACTACATCTGGGACATGAGCTTCAGGGGCGAGGGTCGGGTTAGCTTCAGCCGCTGCGATATGGAAGCCCCGGTGAGGGTAGAAGGCGGCAAGGGCGCGCCGCTCACGGCGGGCGTCACGCTCGCTCCTCGCGCGTTGCGCTCCAAGGGTTCGCTCTCCGACTTCGCATTGGACTCGCATGGACAGGTATTCCCCAGCGGCCATGGAGAAGGCCCCAGCCAGCAGCCCAGCCAGACCGCTGAGCAGGATCACATCCGGATCGGGGCGCCCGCCGGCCACTCCCACGATCAAGGCCAGGTTCGACACCAGTCCGTCGTTGACGCCAAACACCGCCGCCCTCAAGGTGCCGCTGCGGGCCGCCCGCCGCAGCTTCTCGCCGCCGACCACGCGAGCCGAGGTCAGTGGCATGGGCTTTTCGACCGGCAAGCCCCTAGGACTCCTCCGCCTCGCCACGCCACCGCTACCTGCCTCGGGGGCGTGGCGGGAACGCGCAGCCGCCATCTCCCGTCCCCGCTCGTTGAGCTGGGCTGGAGGGGCGGCGCTGTGCCAGGAAGGAAAGGATGCGCCGGCGGGTGGAGGGCTAGCTTTGCGAGCGGTCCAGGTAGACCAGCTGGTCGGCTGGGCGCTCCTCTTTACCGGGAACCGCGATTGGTGGGTTCGCCTCCGTGCTCCAACGGGCGGTCCCTGAACCCAAGGAGCCTGCCGTGACTGTTCGTCCACCGGATGATCCGTCTCAGCTCAACGCCAAAAAGGCCCGGTTCGCGATTCGAACCGGAGCCCGAGTAATCGCAGGGGTCATCTTCCGTCTTGGGCCGCCACGCTTGAAGTTGATCGATAGTTGACCGATTCCCCTTGTAAGGAGGCCAAACCCTGCTTAGCCGGCGGGCGTTTTGCTCTTTTCGTTCTAATCGCAGGCTCGTCCGGCTGGACATCGTGCTCGCACGCGTATGAGCGTCATCGTGCTGGTCACCTGAGCCACCGGCAGAGGAGGGCCAACCCGTCAAAACCCGTCGCAGGACGGCAGCACAAACACCGCGGTAAGTTGCGTGATGCGCGCTTTGGAGCTGCAGGCGAGATTGCGAGTTGGAGAGCGCATGACCAGGGCCAGTGCGCTCGATCACGGACGCAAGTCCTTCGAGCAACGCGTCTGGTCGGATGCCTTTGCTCAACTCTCGGCGGCGGACCTGGACTCAGCGCTCGAGCCTGCCGATCTCGAGCGACTCGCGTTCGCCGCGTGTCTCCTGGGCGACGATGGCGTTGCCGTCGACGTCTGGGCACGTGCACATCAGGAGTGGTTGCAGCGGGGTGACCTGGCACGAGCCGCACGCTGTGCTTTCTGGCCCGCCCTGTGGTTGCTGCTCCGTGGCGAGACAGCCCGGAGCGGCGGATGGCTGGCCCGGGCCCGTCAGGTGCTCGACGAATACCACCTGGACTGCGTGGAGCGGGGGTACGTGCTCGTGCCGGCGGCGCTCCAGACCATGTTCGGCGGCGATGCCGTGACCGCCCACGCCACCTTCGTGCAGGCGGCCGAGATCGGCGACCGGTTCCACGAGCGCGACCTGATGACGATCGGCCGGCTGGGCCGCGGCCAAGCCCTGATCCGGTCGGGAGGGACGTCCGAGGGCACTGCGTTGCTCGACGAGGCGATGGTCGCGGTCACGACGGGAGAGGTCTCACCGATCGTCACCGGGCTCGTGTACTGCGCCGTGCTTCTGGAGTGCACCAGCATCTTCGATCTGCGCCGGGCGCGCGAGTGGACGGCGGCACTCGGCCGCTGGTGTGCCGCCCAGCCAGATCTGGTGCCCTTCCGCGGGCAGTGCCTGGTGCATCGCGCCCAGATCATGCAGCTGCAGGGCGACTGGCCGGATGCCTTGGAGGAGGCGAAGCGGGC
>JBHELG010000079.1:0-25375 GCA_046263195.1 Nitriliruptorales bacterium
GCGTGATCGCGACCACGACGATGGCATCGGCCAAGCGGCCCAGAGTCCCGGGAGCGGTCGCCTCCACGAGCGAGACCGTGACGATCGCTGCCACCGCCATCGCCCCGCCGTAGAAGAGCAGCTTGATCTGTTGGCGCTCGAGCGGACGCGCGGCGGAAGCGAACGATCACGGAGGCGACCGAACCGATCAGTGCGGGCACCAGCAGGATGATGCCGAACGAGATCGCCTCGCTCAGGCCGCGCAGGTAGTAGGGGTTGGGGCCGTACTCCTCCGTGCCGCCGAGATACTGGCCGAACGCCATCTCGAAGATGAAGGCCGCGGCGCCCAAACCGGACGCCCAGGCGATGGCTCGCCAGCGCGAAGAGGGAAGCCGGCCATCCGGGAACAGGAGGAGAACGAAGGTGGGGGGCACCAGGACGACCGGGGCCCAGGTCCAGTGGCTCTGCCATTCGGCGAACTCGAGGAGTCCCGCCGTACCGGTCACTTCCAGCGCGACCTCGGCGAGGCCGGAGAGGCTCCACCACAGCCCGAGACCCAGGAAGATCCAGCCGATCGCGTTCCGTGCGCGGGATGCCACGACCGCTCCCACCGTCGCCATCACCACCACCGCCAGGAGAGCAGGCGCGTCCCTCGCGACGACGGACTCGTTGAATGCGACCGTCGCGGCGAGCATGACCATCGTGGTTCCCCACAGCGACCATGCGACGCCGACGAGTGTTCGACCCTTCATGGGTGGGAAGTCCCTCCCACCACGCCAACAACAGGCGAAGAAGGCGCTGTCATTGCTTTCAGACCGCCCTACTCCCCGTCCACGGGGACGCACCCGAGCACCGTCGTCCCCTGCCCCGGCGCGGAGCGGATTTCGAGCGTGCCGTCGAGTGCCTCGACGCGGTCGATCATGTTCTGGATGCCTGACCCGGCCGGGCAGCTGTCGGGATCGAAGCCGCTGCCATTGTCCGTGACGGTGAAGGTCAGCAGTCCGTGGTCGCGGGCCAGGGTGACATCGATGCGGTCCGCGCCCGCGTACTTCGTGGCGTTCTGCAGCGCCTCGAGGCAGCAGAAGTACACGGCGGCCTCCACCTCTCGCGCGAAGCGTCCGATGCCGTCGGCGTCGATCCTGACCGGGACCGGCACGCGGCCGGCTTGAGCACGCAGGGCCGCAACGAGCCCCTCCGAGGCGAGGAGGGGAGGGTAGATGCCGCGGGCGAGCGCCCTCAGGTTGTCGATCGCGGTCCCGGTGTCCTCGTTGAGCTGCCTCAGGAGTTGCTCGACGGGCTGGCCCTTCTTCGCCAGCTGCTCGGCGAGCCCCAGACGCACCTTGATCGAGATGAGCTCCTGCTGGGCACCATCGTGGATGTTGCGTTCGATACGGCGTCGCTCCTCGTCCTGGGCGGTGACGAGCCGCTGGCGCGAGGCCTTCAGGTCGTCGAGGCGCGCGAGCAGTTGGGCCGTGAGGCGGACGTTGCGCAGCACGAGGCCGGCCTGGCCCGCGAGGTCGGCGAGCAGCTTCTCCTCGGTCGGGTTGAGCGACTCGGAGGCCGGTTTCGTCACCGTGAGAGCGCCGAGAACCTCACCCTGATGGAGGACGGGGACCGCTGCGGTGACGTTCCCGAGATCGGGCAGGACTTCGCCGTCCAGGGGGATCGCGACGGGAGCCCCGTCCTGCTGGGGCCAGCTGGCGGCCCGCCGCGCTTCACCTGAGACGACGAGCCAGATCTCGGCCCGCATGGCCGCGGTTCCCTCGGCGAGCAGGCGAGACATGCGTGTGAGCAGCTCCTCGGTGGCCACCGTCTCCCCCACCCGCTCGGAGAATGAGGAGAGGACCTCGTAGGGCGTGGCGCGGGGGCCGTACACGAGCCGGTTGGCGAGCTGCTGGACACGCTCCTTGACCGGTTCGAACGCGACGGCAACGACGCCGGTGGCCAGGACCAGAAGCACCGCGTTGTCCCCCGATGCACCGATCAGTCGGCCGAGACCGACCACGACCACGACGTAGACGGCGGCGACGAACCCCGCCAGTGTGGAGTAGACGAGGGTGCGGCTGATGACACGGTCGACGTTCCAGAGCCGGAATCGAAGCAGGCCGATGAGCAGCGCGACGGGGATGATCGCGAACACGGGCTGGAACACCCGGAACAGGGTGACGGGGATGACGTCGATCGGGCGCCCCGCGAAGTCCTGGAAGGCTGACTCGTTCACCCCACGGAAGAGGACGAACACGCCGAGCAGGAGCGCGGGTGCCAGCGCCCAGAACAGCAGACGCGACTGTTGACGCTCGACCGGGGTCGGCGCGTGGCGGTAGCGGTAGACCTGCGCGGCTACGCCGACTAGGGGTGCGAGCAGCCCGAAGACCATGATGATCGCAAGGGTCCGTGAGGTGCCTTGGATCTGGGTGGCAAGCAGCGCGACGATGCTGGCGGCGACGCCATAGAAGGCGACGAGTGGAGCCCTCCTCCAGCGGGGGACGAGTCGCCCGTCGGGGAACAGCAGCAGTGCCAGCACGTACGAGGCGGCGGCCACGAGGTGGAACGCCTCGTGGCTGAGCGATTCGAGACGTGTCGGCTCCAGCGCCTCGTAGGTCCCGTAGGCCTGGAGGTTGAAGATCGCGGCGGTGCCGATCATGCCCACCGCGAGCAGTCGCGCGGTGCGGTCCCGTGGTCGCAGCCACACGAGGAAGCCGGCGAGGCCGAGGTTGAAGAGGCTGAAGGCGTAGTCGAGCACGAGCTGCCATGCCGGCTGCACCCGATGCGCCGCGTCGGCCATGGCCTCGGCGAGGCGGCCGAGCTCGCCTCCTTGCAGGCCCCACTCGTGGAGACGGTCGTGAACACCCGGCAGTGCCCCCGCGAGTGCTGCGCCCACTCCACCCAGGAGGGCGCTGAGCGCGAAGGCGATGTAGACGACGAGGAAGGCGCCGAAGACGAGGTCAGTCCAACCCAGGCGGGAGCGCCCCGCGTCCGGGACGTCGACCTCGGAGGGCTGCGTGGTGGCCGTGCCGCCTGGGGCCACCTCGCCGGTCGAGACTGCCATCTGCCTACCCGTCATAGGTCCTGCCTGCATGGGCTGTTCAGCGGACGGTGACCCTGCCGACCATCCGCGGGTGGAGCAGGCAGGCGTAGTTGTACGTGCCGGGCTTCGTGAAGGTCAGGCTGTAGGTGGACTGGTGGAAGAGCGGGCCCGAAGATTTGAATCCGACGCCGTCCCACTGGCCGGCGTCGATGGCGGGAGGGGCCGGTTCCTGTTCCGGCTCCGGCGCGGCTGCTTCGCCGGCCGGAGCCTCCTCGGGCTCCTCTGGCAGGGGCGGAGAGTTGACCGGGTCATAGGCCTGGGGGTTCGCAATGACGGTGCCGTCCTGCTCGACGGTGAACTGAGCGAAGTACTCCGGCACGTTGAAGCTCACCGTGTGTGGGGGGCCGACGAAGGTCCACGTCACCTTCTCTCCGACCCGAGTCTCGAGCGGGTCGGGGAAGAACTCGCTGATGAAGGCATGTACGGGCGCGGGACTTGCCCAACCGGACAGGGGGCGCCGGAAGCGCTCGTCACCCAGTTCGACCTCGTCACGCTCGTGGGCCTGGCGATGGGCGACCACGAGCGGCGCGGCCATCGTGTCGATCTCCTGGCGGGCCTGCCTTGCGACCTCCTCCTGCGAGGGGATCTCCACATCGGAGGGGACGACGGTGATCGTGCCCGCCATCCACGGACCGTGGTAGTTGCAGTAGTACGAGTACGTGCCGGGCGAGACGTCGTTGGAGAGCGGGACCTCGAACCGGTTGCCCTGGGTGCCCTGGTAGGGGATGAAGCCACTGTTGTAGTAGGACTGGCGGCCGTTGAACCTCGGTTGGGTCTGCCGGTCGTCAGCGCAGGGGGTGTTGGGGTCCGCCGGTGGAGTTCCCTCGTCGAGGTAGCAGGGCTGAGCCCCGTTCTGTGCCACACCTTCCTCACCGAACATCCACGGCAGGTCCTTCATGGCCGCCTCGAAGGCGGCCTCGTCCTCCGGAGACGGCTCGGCATCAGGCTCGGGGTACTTCTCAATGAGGGGCGCGACGACGCTCATCGCGCCGTCCACGAGCGTCCCCATGGTCACGCTGTGGGGCTCGCCGGTCCATTCCTGCCGGAAAGCGACGGTGTCCCCCGCGTGGACGCGCACGTCCCTGGGAAAGTAGGCGAGAAAAGAGGTTGGGAACTCGTCGTGGTTGTAGTCGGCGAGAACGGTGCGGGTGGGTGAGGACTCGACCCCGACACCGCCGCAGGCGGCCGCCGTGAGGACGAGTGCCGCCACGGCGGCGAGACGTAGTTTGATGGAAGAACCTCCGAGGGGTGCCCAGGATCACTGCATGAAAAATCGGCGTTCGGTCATTGTCCGCCTGTAAGAGAGGGCGCGCAACCGCCCTGCGAAGTTACCCTCTTACTCTCAGCAATGGAGGAGACGGTAGATGGTGTCGACCGGGCAGGGGCGGACACGGGTTCATGATGGGGGTGGCACCACCGGCGAGCGGGGTGAGATTCCCCTGGCGGGTCGAGCCCCGAAGCCGCAGTATCCGCTGCCATGAACGGCTCTCACATCACCGTGTTCCTCGCCGACGACAACCTCATCGTCCGCGAAGGGGTACGGGCGCTGCTCAGTATGGAGAGCGACCTGGAGGTGGTGGGTGTCGCATCGGACTATGACGAGCTCTGCGCCGGTGCTGAGGTCGCCGCCCCGCAGGTGCTCGTCACCGACATCCGCATGCCGCCGACCTTTCAACGTGAGGGCATCGACGCTGCCAAGGAGGTGCGCAAGCGACACCCAGGCACCGGGGTGGTCGTACTGTCCCAGTACGACGAGCCCGAGTACGCGATCTCGTTGCTCAGCGAAGGTGCGGCTGGCTACGCCTACCTCCTGAAGGACCGCATCGCCGAGGGCGACCAGCTCGCCCGGGCCGTGCGCGAGGTCGCCTCCGGCGGTTCGGTGCTCGACCCGAAGATCGTCGAGGCCCTCATCCGCCCAGTCAGCCACGAGGGCGACCTCACCCCCGCGGAGGACGAACTGCTGCGCATGGTGGCCGAGGGGCGACCGATCAAGGCGATCGCGGTCGCACGGAACACGACCGCCACCGACGTGGCCGATTCCATCGAGGGCCTGTTCGTCAAGCTCGCCCAGGGCCTCAGCGCCGGCAACCAGAGAAGCCTCTCCCAGCTCAGGCAGCTGCAGCAGGCGATCGTCGAACGCGAAGAGCAGGGCGAGACACTCAGCCGGCTCCTGCCCGGCGGCATCGCCGAGAAGCTCCTCGCCGAGGGCCGCCGTTCCGGCGAGACCGAGAGGCTCGAGGTGACCGTGCTGATGTCGGACGTCCGCGGCTACTCCTCCATCGCCGAGCGGACCGATCCCAGCGTGCTCGCCGGACAGCTGCAGCAGCACCGCGAGGCCATGAACCACGCGATCATCGACGCGGGCGGCACGGTCATGCAGTTCGTCGGCGACGCCGTCATGGGCGTGTTCGGCGCCCCCGTCGCCTGTCCTGACCACGCGGACCGGGCCCTCGCCGCCGCCCTCGCGATGCACATCGCCCAGAACGACGTCAATGCCCGCTGGGAGGCGGAAGGGCTGGCGCCCTTCGGGCTCGGGATCGGCCTGTCGACCGGCGTGGTGACCGCGGGAATCCTCGGGTCGGAGGAGCGGGCGGAGTATTCGGTGGTCGGGGACACGGTGAATCTCACCCAGCGCATCCAGGAGTGGGCGGGAGCCGGTGAGACCGTCCTGACCGAGGCGACCTACGCGGCCCTCCATGACAGAGTCGATGCCGAGGCGCTCGAGCCGGCGCAGGTCAAGGGGCGTCAGGCGCCGGTCGCCGCCTACCGCACACCCAGGCGGTGACGAGACGGCGGGCGGGACGATTCAGGCGACGGTCGCGGACTCCCAGGCCGCCACGAGCCCGTCAGGCCCGAAGGCGGATTTCGGGACATACCCGATCGCCCCGGCTTCGATCGCACGCGACTCGTATTCCTGCGGCTCGTAGGTGGACAGGACGAGCACCCGGGTCTGCTGCGTCTCCGCCAGGATCTGTCGCGTCGCTTCGAGGCCGTTCATGCCCGGCAGGTTGACGTCCATGAGGACGAGATCCGGTTCGAGCTGCGGGGCCAGCTCGACAGCTGCCTCGCCGCTGTCCGCTTCTCCCACCACCTCGAAACCATCGGTGAGCTCGACGACCATCCGGGCCGCCACTCGGAACGGCTCCTGATCGTCGACGATCAACACCCGAACGGTCAGCTCTCCCATTTCGGAGCATGGTGCCACCGGCGCCAGGGCATGACCAACCTGCCAGCCGGCAGGCTGGGGGTGGGGCTACCACCCCTTGTCGCCGCTTCGGCCACGCGCCCTTTTGTCCGGTTCACTCGCCGCGAGCGCCCAGGTACAGCAGCACCGCCCGCACCCGCCGGTGGGTCGCCTGCTCCTCGGAGAGTCCGAGCTTCGCGAAGAGCGAGTTGATGTGCTTCTCGACCGCCCGCTCGGTGAGGAACAGACTCTGGGCGATCGCGGCGTTGTTCTTGCCCTGAGCCATCTCGGCGAGCACCTCGCGTTCCCGCGGCGTGAGTCGATCGAGCCCCGAGTCCGCCTCCTTTGCTCGGGCGGAGACGAGCACCTCGACGACCTTCGGGTCGATGACCGAACCGCCGCGCGCGACCTCCCGAACCGCTCCCAACAACTGGTCGAGGTCCGAGACCCGCTCCTTCAACAGGTAGGCCCGCCGGGCCGAGCCGTGCTGGAACAGCGTTATGGCGTACTCAGGCTCGGAGTACTGACTGAGAACGACCACGCCGACCTCGGGGGCCGTCTCCCGCAGCCATTCGGCGGCCCGGATGCCCTCGTCGGTGCCGGTCGGGGGCATGCGGATATCTGTGAGCACGACGTCCGGCTGCGTGCTCTCGACCGCGGCCTTGAGCGAATCGAGATCGTCAGCGACGGCGACGAGTTCGAGCTCCGACTGGGTCTCGATGAGGAGTTTCACGCCCTCGCGGACGAGGTAGCTGTCGTCGGCGAGCACGACCCTGATCGGCATGGGCTCCCAGGATATACGCGACGGGGTTTCAGCCGGCCTCTATTCGTAAGACGGCCACGCCGGCGAAGCGCCCTTGGGCGAGGTCGACGAGCGCCTGGTCGGCCGCGTCGAACGGGTAGCTCGCCACCGTCAGCTCGGCCCCGATGCGGGCGGCTATGCGCAGGAACTCTTCACCGTCTGCCCGGGTGTTCGCGGTGACGCTGCGAAGATTCCGCTCCTGGAAGAGGTGACGGTCGTAATTGAGGGACGGGACGTCGGTCAGGTGGATGCCGGCGACGGACAGCGTGCCTCCGCGGTCCAGCGCAGCGAGCGCGTCGGGGACGACCGCACCGACGGGGGCGAAGACGATCGCGGCGTCGAGCTTCTCCGGCGGCATGTCACCCTCACCTCCCACCCAGGCTGCTCCCAGACTGCGGGCGAGCTCCTGCGAGTCCGGGGAGCGGGTGACGACGTGGAGCTCCGCTCCGGCGCTGAGGGCGACCTGGGCGACGATGTGGGCGGAGGCGCCGAAGCCGTACATGCCCAGCCGGCCTCCGGGTGGCAGGTCGGCTCGTTTCCAGGCCCGGTAGCCGACGATGCCCGCACACAGCAGGGGCGCGGCCTGCTCGTCGTCGAACCCCTCGGGAATGGCGTACGCGTAGGCTTCTGGCACCACCGCGTACTCCGCGTAACCGCCGTCGTCGGTCCAGCCCGTGAAGCGAGGTTCCAGGCAGAGGTTCTCGTCGCCTCGACGGCAGAACCGGCAGCGTCCGCAGGTACGACGCAGCCAGGGGATGCCTATGCGGTCGCCGGGTTGGAAGCGCTGCGTCCCTTCGCCGAGCGCGTCGACGATCCCGACGACCTCGTGGCCCGGTACGACCTTGTCGCGCCGGGGAGGGAGATCTCCTTCCGCCACGTGGAGATCGGTGCGGCACACCCCGCATACGGCGACACGAATGCGGAGCTCGCCCGGTTGCGGTTTCGGAACCTCCCGCTCGACGAGCTCGAGCGGTCGCTGGTCGGCCGGCCGAGGCTCGGTGACCACCCAGGCCCGCATGGTGCCGGCCACCGCTACTCCAGTTTCCACGCTCGAGTGTCCACCTCTTCCGTGGCGATGGCTCGGTGACCGAGGCTGTCGGTCACCTCGACACGTAGGAGGTAGGTGCCGGAGGCCGGATAGCGGTGGTGGGCGGTCGGAGCGGTCGTCGACTGGATCGGCGAACCGTCCCCGAAGTCCCAGCGGAAGCTCACGAATCGTGCACCGACGCTCGATATTGGCTGTGCCGTGAACGTGGCGATCTCCTGGGTCAATGGTCCGGTAGGCAGGACCTCCAGCGTGATGCGGTCGAAAAGCCAGGCGAGCGTGCGCCGCGCCACCTCCTGTCTGGTCGCGAAGCCGGTGTCACTGTTGATCCCTTCCAGACCGAAGCCCAGCGCCACCGTGCGATAGCGGTACTCGGGTTCGTGCAGCCCGAGGGCTGGCTCTGACGCTCGACCGAATGCGATCGCGGTCCCCTGCTGTGTGCCACCTCGGGGTAGGAAGAGGGGGCGGGTGGTGTCGGAGGCCTGGTAGGTGTCGGTGTCAGGCATCGGTGAGGAGGCCTCGATGGAATGCTGGTTGCCGGCGCCGTCGCCACCCGGGCTGAGGTCGACAACCACCCCCGACATCGGACCGCGACCTTCGGCGGTTGGGCGTGGGGCTGCCCCCGGGTAGAGGCTTGCGGCCTGGAAAGCGAGGCCGAGATAGCCGTGGTAGAGGCGTGAGCGACCGAGACGCTCGGAGGTGAGGGTATTGGTGTCGGTGGTCTCGGCCAGGTTCTGGCCGGAGGCCCACAGGCGGCCTCCGCTGTCCAGCCACTGTATGAGGGTGTTCTGCGCCGACTCGGTCAGCCCGCTCGTGTCCGAGCTGTCGTTGTCCCCGGTGAAGAGCAGAACCGCCCGGTAGTGGAACAGTTCGCTGTAGTCGGGCATCTGTTCGACGCCGAGGTCAAGATAGTCGTGCGACGTGTCGATCGTCGCGAGAGTCTCGCGGTAGATGGGGGCATAGTCACGAAAGCGGGGATCGAGCGACGATCCGTCGTCGTCGAGGAGCAGCACGTCCGCACGCTTGTCCTGCGGGACGACGCGGAGCCACACCGGCACGTGCAGGCGACGGCCGTCGCTGCGGTTCGTGAAGACGATCGCGCCTTCGTAGCTGTCCGGGAGGGCGTCGGGGAGCGTCGTGATGCGCACGGTGATCGCCCGCTGGCCGTTTTCGCCAACCTCGATGCGCTGTCGTGACACGGACAGATCGAAGTTCTCACCTGTCTGAGGTCCCCCGCCCTCGACTGCGACCACGTCCCAGACCTCGTCGCGATCGTCGACGTTCGTCGCGCGCAGCGTCACCGCTTCCGTGTCGCCCGGGCCGAGCTCCCCGGCCGAGACAGTGGGACGGTCGAAGGTGAGGCCGGGGTCGGCCGCTCTTGCGACGTCGATGCGGCCTCCGCCCCGGTCGAGGACGCCGGCTGAGGTCGTGCGGCTCGGGCTGAGGAAGACCTCCTCTGATGCGGTCGTGACGAGGGCGGACTTGACCTGCGCCGGCGTCCAGTCGGGGTGAAGCTGGCGGAGCAGCGCCGCCGCGCCGGTCGCGTGCGGTGCTGCCATGCTCGTCCCGGACGACGTGCCGAAGCCGCTGAACGTCGCGGGGTGCTCACCGCCTGCGTAGCCCGCCGACAGGACGTCCACCCCGGGCGCGACGAGGTCGGGCTTGAGGGCCTTCTCGGTGCTCGGACCACGGGAACTGAAGCTCGCGACCACATCTGCCGGATTCGAGGCGAGGCGGGGCGCGTAGGTGAAGCGAGCCTGGGCCTGGCCGGGGTGGGCCGTGTGGAAGTCGCGCATGGCCAGCCCCTGGGAGCGCCGCAGGAACCAGGAGGGGATCGCGACCTCCTCGGAGTGTGCGCCCGGCCCCATCGCCTGGAGGGTGTCGCCACCACTCGCATGGTTGTAGACGAGCGCGGCGAGTGCTCCCCCGCGTTGAGCGTTGAAGACCTTCTCACTCAACTCGCACCTTCCGCGCTCGATCAGGGCCATCCGCCCGGCGAGAGAACCCCCCGGGAAGGGACTCGCACCGTCGGGCAGCGAGCAGCCCAGGGTGCTCCCGTCGCCGGCGACGGTCTCCGCCGGGACGTAGGGCGCCGGTCCCACCTCGCTTGTGATCGCAGGCCCGAATCGTGCGGAACCTGCCGGCAGGCCGCCCAGTTCGGCGGGGACAGGTGGGGGGCCGGTGACGTCGACGTGGCCCGCCACCGTGGTGACCCCCTTCGTCACCGCCCCCACCGCGATCACCTGCGATGACAGCGCCGGGGAGCTCGCGGTGGCCTGGTCGGGGCCGCGGTTGCCGTTCGCGAACACCACGGAGATGCCAGCGTCGACGGCCGCCTCGGCCGCCTCCACCATGGGATCCGGCCATCCCAGGGTGTTCGTGTAGCTCGCGCCCCAGGAATTGCTGATGACGTCGGCGCCGTCGCTGACCGCGTCGTCGAAGGCGTCGACGAGCTCGGCTACGTAGGCGTTGCGGTTCTGGAAGTCGTCGGGCGACTGGCTCGGGTAGAAGACGCGGTAGTTCATGAGGTAGGCGCGGGGCGCCACGCCGGAGATGGTGACGCTCACGCCGTCCACCGTGACGGGCGTGGCGGGGTTGCAGGCCGCCGTTCCGGCTACGTGCGTGCCGTGAGAGTCCCCCTTCGGCCCCGGCAGAGGTGTGTCGTCGCCGGGGGTCGGCGGGTCGTCGCGGCGAAAATAGGCGCGTGCGACGATGACCTTGTCGTTCGTGAAGCGGGTGTCCCCCTTCGGGAAGCCGGGCGGCGCCGTGTAGTCGTCGTCGTCGAAGCAGGGGTTGCCGACATGGCGGCCTTCACCGTCGTGGGCGACGTAGATGCCGGAGTCGATGACGGCGATTTTCACGCCGTCACCCGCCTGCTCGGTCCCTCCCAGTCGCTCCCAGACCGCCGGCGCCCCGACCTGGCCGGGCGTGGCGTAGGTCGTGAGCTGGAAGGGGATGTCGGGCGTGACGGCTCGTATGCCGGGCAGTCTGCGCACGACGTCCGCCTGATCGGGTGACATCGCAACCGCGAGTCCGTTGAGGACGACCTGGTAGCTGCGCTCGACTTTCGCTCCCGGCGCGGCGCGTGCGATGGTCTCCGCCACGTCGAGCTGCCGGTCGTGGAGGAAGCGGAGATAGGCCTGGGTCTCGCGGGCGGCGCGGGCGAACCGGCCCCCGCCTGTTCGAGGCGAGGCGGCCTCCGGCCGTGCGAGGGCCTCATCGCTGCGGACCGCGGGGGGCTCCGCCAGTTGGACGATCCACCGCTCCGACGGGTGGGTGGCGAGGTCGAGTTCCGGGAGCGGAGCTCCTGGGTCTCCGGGCGCTGCTGCGCTGGCGGTCGTGGGCAGTGGCCGCGCCTCGGGGCGGGGCGCCGCGAAGCCGGGCACGGGTGTGAGCCCGAGGATGAGCAGCGTGACGACGGCCGCGAACCGCCGATTTCTCGCTCTCGCCACGGCACCTTCCCATCTGGTCGGATCGCGGCGGGACGCTAGCGCACAGTCCCAGCAGCTCCCGACCCGGCCTGGTCGCTGTCGCCCCGGCACGTGCGCGGAATAGGCTCGCCGGCAGCCCGATCCCGGGCGGAGAGCAGTCGATCTCCGGAGGCAGGCATGGGAGCCGGTAAGGATCAGCGCTTCGAGTGCGAGTGCGGCGCCGAGATCGTCTACACGAAGGACTGTCCCGGTGAGTGGCTGCAGGAACCGCGCTGCGTGTGCGGCCGCCATATGCAGGCTGTGGCGACCCACAATCCCCATACGGTTCCCGCCCGGGCCCCTGGGACGGACGAGGGGACGGGCGTGACGACGGGACAGAAGTTCCTGTGCGAGTGCGGGAGCAAGGTGAAATACACCCGAGCCAGTCCCCTGGCCACCCTGGCGCCCTACAGGTGCGTGTGCGGGGCGACTGGCACGGAGACCCGCGAGGAGGACTGACTCGCCCCGATGCGGGCCGCGGGGCTGCTCTTCTCGCTCGCCGCGGCCCTGCTCGTGGCGGTCATGGCGGTGCTGAGGCTGGGACTCCCGCGCGGGCGGGCATTGAGCGGCGCTCTGCTCTCTACGGCCTGTTCAACTTCGGTGCCTCGTTCGGGCTCATCTACTACGGATTTGTCCACGGGCATGCGGGGTTCGGCCAGACGCTGCTCGCTCTCGTGGGCGTCGCGCTCATGTCGCGCGCGCCTTTGAGGGAGGCGGTGCCTCTGTCCTCACTGCTCGCCGTGCTCGGCGACGCGCTCTGCTTCGCGCAGGCGGCGGTGCTGGTGCGGCGTTTCGCGCGCGTCCACGCGGTCACGATGAACGCCGTCGGTATGACCACGGGTGGACTGTTTCTGGTTGCCGGGTCTGTGCTCCTGGGCGAGCCGCTCGTGCTGCCGCGGCGCCCCGAGACCTGGGTCGCGATCGGATACCTGGTCGCGGTGGGTTCGGTCTTCGTGTTCGTTCTCTACCTCGTCGTGCTGCGTTACTGGGCCGCGTCTCACGCCGCCTACACCTTCGTGCTCGTCCCGTTCGTAACCGTCGTGCTCTCGGCCTGGCTCGACGACGAGCCGCTGAGCGCTGGACTCGTGCTCGGGCGCCTCCTGATATTGGCCGGGGTCTACGTCGGCGCGCTGCGACCCACGCGCCGTCCGCTGACCCAGCCTGGATCGTCCCAGGGCGACCTCACCGGCCGCCTGAGGGCCGCCCACCCCACGACACAACCGGCTGACGCGACTGCGACCGCCTGTCAGAGGACGCGCCAGGCCTTGGTGGTCTCGCCGGGCCGGTAATTCGAGTCGAGCCGCTTGGCGACGAGGCCTGGTAGTCCCCGGGCTCGAGCTAGCTCCAAGAGAACCTCCCCGTCCCCGCGATGATTCGCCGGGGTCTGCCATGCGGGACCTGCAAGCTCGAGGTCGGTGAGCAGCGTGCGCCGATCGCGGTAGGGCAGTTCCGTCGTGGGATGACCCTCGAGCCAGAGCAGATCGAACAGCATCGCGGCCACGGGGCGCTCGTCGGCGAGACGGCGAGCTTGACGCTCATCACGCAGCGCCAGTCGCCGTTCAACGTGCGACGAATCGGCGAGGGGTTGGCCGCCGGAATCCACCGCGACGACGACCCCGTCGAGGATGACTTCCACGGCCCCGAGTGAACGACCCATCCGGCGCACCTCCGGGAAGAACTCGGAGAGGTCGCTGCCCTCGGCGTCCGACACGCTGAGACGACCGGCGTCGTTCGTAACGAGGACCCGCTCGCCGGACCAGAGAACCTCGAAGGCCCAGGCGTCAGGGTCGGATGGCAGGTCATCCGCAAGGGCGATCATCGGGCGCAGATCGTCGGGCAGGGGTTTGCGATCGGCGTCCTGTGGTGGGTCTACCCGATGGATCATCCACTCACGCTCACCGATCGGAAAGAGTGCGTACGTGCCCTCGACGCGCTCGCCGTGCAGAGTCACGACGACCTTGTCCTCGCTGAGGGTCCGGGCCTCGTAGGTGCCACGGTCCCAGATTGTCATCATCCCTGCGCCGTACTGGCCCGATGGGATCTCACCGTGAAACTCGAGATATTCCAGCGGGTGGTCCTCGGTGTGCACGGCGAGCCGGTTCTCCTTGGGACGCCAGGGGATGCCTCGCGGCAGGGCCCACGAAGCGAGTAAACCTTCCCGCTCGAGCCGCAGGTCCCAGTGCAGCCGTGTGGCATCGTGCTGCTGGATCACGAAGCGCGGGGCGTCGCCGGGAGCGGGCAGCCGGGGGACGCTCCCCTGGGGTTCAGGGGTCGCCGCGAAGTCACGCAGCCGTCGATAGTGGCTCAGCCGATCCTCCACAGCGGAAGCGTGCACGATCCGCCGGCGCTTGTGACCCGTCCAGTGGAGGCACGACGGCGGCGAGGGAGGGCTACGTGCGCGTCAGTGAGGTGATGACCGCGTGGTGTGTGGGGAACCGCTCGAGCAGCTCACGCCGGGAGGCCAGCTCGAAATCGGCGAAGTCGAAGCCGGGGGCGACCGTGCAGCCGCACAATGCGAAGCGGTCCGCGACGGTCACCGCCGCCTGCCACACACCTCCCGGCACGACGTGCTGCGGGCGCTCCCCGTCGTCCCAGCTGGGGCCAAGGCGAGCGATCCGGTGGTCGCCCAGGTTCTCCCGCCCACCGGGCGGCCCCCGGTCGCCAGCTCGGGAAGGATCGAAAAGGTGCAGGTCGACCGGGCCACCTTCGTAGAGATGCCAGACCTCGTCCCAGCGCACCCTGTGCAGGGCCGAGAAGGACCCGGCAGGCAGCAGGTAGTAGATCGCTGTCGAAGCGGCGCGCTGCCCGCCGGGCAAGCCCTCCAACACGAGTTCGGCCCGGAAGGTTTCGCGGTAGTAGCCCCCTTCCGGGTGAGGTGCCAGGTCGAGGGCCTCGATCAGCCGCGCAACATCCGGGTCCATCGATCCGGCCGTGCCATGCCCAGCCTCACCCCGCACGTCGGCGTCTCTCCCGGGTCAGTCCTCGACCAGGACGGCCTGAACGGCGACCTCGATGCGAACCTTGGGGCCCACGAGCAGTCCTCCACTCTCCAGCACCTGGTTCCAGGTCAGCCCCCACTCCTCGCGATCCACGTCGGCGGTGGCCGAGAACCCGATTCGCCGTCCGCCCCACGGGTCGCTCGTCGCTCCTTCGAATTGAACCTCGAGCGTGATCGGACGGGTCACGTCGCGGACCGTCAGTTCGCCGTGGACCTTCCAGGCGCGGTCGCCGGCCGGCTCCACCCGGGTGCTCCGGAAGGACAGCGTGGGGAAGCGCTCCACATCGAAGAAGTCGGGGCTGCGCAGATGCGTGTCCCGGCGCTCATCGGCTGTGTCCAAGCTCCGCACGTCGACGCTCGCCTCTGCCCACGACTGCTCGGGCACCTCGTCGATGTGGATGCGACCTTCGAAGTCCGTGAAGCGGCCGCGCACCTTCGTGATCATGAGGTGACGGCTGACGAACTCGACGCTCGAGTGCGCCCGGTCCAGCTCGTACGTGCCAGGCAGGGGTAGGGACTGGCCGTTGTAGTCGCGGACAAGCTCTGCCGTCTGGATGGTCATCTCGTGCCTCCATCGCTCCCGATTGATGCGATTGCTACGCATGTCAACTGTTGCTAGCGCAATAATATTCCAAGTTGTTGAGCCGTCAAGTAACGCTCCTTACGCTACGGGCATGTCCGGTCCCCTCGACGAGCGACGCATGGAAGCCTGGAAGGCGCTTCTCGAGACCCAGCGCGCCCTCCTCGATCGTCTCGGGGACGAGCTGCGCGACGAGCACGGGCTGCCGCTCAACTGGTACGACGTGCTCGTCCAACTCGGCCGCGCTCCGGGGCGCCGGCTCCGCATGAACGAGCTTGCTGCCGCCGTGCTTCTCACCCCGAGCGGTCTCACCCGCCTCGTCGATCGCCTCGAACGCGCCGACCTCGTCCGCCGCGAACGCTGCCCCACCGACCGACGGGCGGCAGAGGTCGTGTTGACCGACGAGGGGCGTGAGCGTCTGCGCGGCGCCTCCCCGACACACCTACGGGGGATAGAGCGGCACTTCGCGCAACATCTCAGCGACGACGAGGCCGAAACGCTCCGATCAGCCTTCCGCAAGATCCTTCGCGCACTCCAGGAAGAAGCGTGACCGGCCGCCGCTGTGCGCGTTGACTACAGGAGCTCAATGTGAGGCCGACAGTGAGAGGGGATGGCTTGCCCTGGGCATAGGATCCCCCAGACCGCACTACCTGGTCACCGCAGTCCGCAAGGTCGGTCTTGCGGCGAAGATCTGGTACTCGTTCCTGGTCGTGTCGGTCGGGCTGCGCCGGCTGCCCCTGCCCAAGCTGGTTGAGCGGCTCGGGCGAAAAGGTCCGGCGGGCTCCGGCCCTCCCCCGTCTGTGCCTCGCGTCGGACAAGCCTCGGTGCGTCGCCTCCACGAGCCCGCGTGGCTGGGGCAAGTCGTCTGGAAGGTTCTGCGCGTGGGAAGGTGGCGTCCCCGCTGCCTGCACACCTCGCTGGTGCTCCTGCGCTTGCTCCGGCAGCAGGGCCGGCCCGCTGAGCTCGTGATCGGCCTGCCGCCGCTCCCGACGAGCCGCGACGCTCATGCTTGGGTCGAGGTGGAGGGAGCGGACGTGGGTCCGCCACCGGGGCGGGCAGAGCACAGGGAGCTGGCCCGCTACGCGTGATTTCGCGGGCCGTTCGAGCCTTCAGGCGCCGCAGACGGCGACGACGCGTTCGACCACCTCGGGCAGCCGTTCGAATCCCCGAGGTCGGGCGAGGTTCCATAGCGGGACGCGGGACGCGAGGTCGACGAGTCGGCAGAAACGGCGCCCCTCCTCCTCCTGGATGGGCAGACGGAAGCTCTGTGCCCAAAGGTCAGGGACGGCCCGGAGGGGGTCGGCGGGAGTGAGCTCACAGCGCTCTCCACCCGGTCTCAGGAAGACGATCGAGTGGATGGGGACCGGTGCGGAATCGCCGCGCGCGCGGTCGTCGAGTGCGAGGTGGAAGCGGACGTCATCCTCCGCGACGATCTTCGTCTCGGGTACGCGGACGTGCGGGTACACATCCGCGCGGAGTCGCAGCATCGCCGGGCCCGGCAGCACCAGCGGGGGGTCCGTTATGCGGCAGCAACTGGTGTCTTCGGCCAGCAGGCGGTGACCGGAGGCAATGAAGGCGCCGGCGAGGGTGGTCTTCCCGAAGCGGCCGGGAGCCACGACGAGTATCGCCCCACCGTTCACTTCCAGCGCCGCGGCATGAAGCGGCACGTCGCCCCGAGCGGTGAAGCACAGCAGCGCTGGCAGGCCCCAGATCCGCTCCTCGCGGCGAACAGGAGAGTCGGTCGGAGGCGCGATGATGCGGGGCGCGTGGGGCTCGATCCCGAACCATCCCGCACCCTCCACCCAGTAGTCGTAGCGGTTGCCGGCGCCGAACAGCCGCGCGTGGAAGGGGCGCGCCGCCGTCGGGGCCCAGGAGATGAGTGGTTCGGAGGTTGGTGGCGGCGTCCCGTCGGACTCGGTCACCTGCAACGGGACGCCCCCGCCTGGGCGCAGGTAGACGAACGGCAGGGCGGAACGCACGCTGAAGCCGAAGCAGGCGCCGGGGGCGGGAGCGTCGGGTGTCGAAGCCGCCCGACCGGGAGGCTGGACCGAACTGTCGACCAGCTGCTCCACCGCGCCACCTGCGCCCGACGGCTCAGCGGCCATCCGCGTCACACACTTCCACGAGCCCTCGGGCGTGGAGAGCGGCGAGGAACGCCGCAACGTCGTCGTCGATGCCTTCCGGAGGATCGTCGCAGCGGGAACGCAGACGCTCGACGAGTTCGGGCAGCGTGCGTGGCGTCTCGAGCAGGTCCCAGACCGCCGAACCGACCGTGTTGAGGCCGAAGTAGCCCGCGCTGTCGAGATTGAGCAGAACCGCCCGCTCGTCGCCCAGCCGGCGGTGGACGACGCCAGGACGACGTCGAACCGCTGCGCCGGCCCCCAGACTCTCGCTCAATAGAGGCCCAGCGTCCCGCGACGGAGCTCCCGCGCCAGGGCGAACCGGAACGCCGTCGTTCCGACCGCCAGGGATACGGCGGCCATCGGCAGGAGAATCAGCACGTCGGAAGCGATCTGAGACCATCCCACACCTCCCAGCAAGGCGTCGCGCGCCGCGTCGAGCGTGATCGTCAAGGGGTTGTAGCGCATGAGGCTCTGCACCCAGGCGGGCAGCAGCTGAATCGGGAAGTAGGCGCCCGACGCGGCGGTGAAAGTTGCCACTCCGAACCCGATCGCCCCCGCACCACGACGAAAGGTGAGCACCGCTGCCGCGCTCGCCAGTCCCAGCCCCCAAACGACGGGTATGAACGCGGCGATGACCGCCAGCGCCGCTCCCAGGTGTTGGAACGCGAAGCCGACGTCGTAGATCGCCGCCACGAGGACGAGGAAGATGACGGTACGGATCGGAACGTAGACGAAATCGTAGATCGCGGAGCCGAGCTGGATGGTGGACACCGTCGTGGGGGTGAGCAGCAACGACTCGAGAGTGCCCATCAGTTGCTCACTGCGCACGACGGCGACGACGCGACCGAGACCGACCTGCACGAAGCCGCTGACGGCGATCCCCACCGTCACGAACTCGAGATAGGAGACCGGGCGGCCGGCCGAGGCGGGCAGGACGTCGGGATTGACCATGCGACCGACGAAGGCGAAGAGCGCCACCTGGAACAGCAGGCTCAACCAATCGGTGATGAATGCAAGGCGGTAGCTGAGCAGGACGAGGAGGTCGCGGCGGAAGAACGCTGTGATCTTGCCCGCCTCTTCGACGAGGACCGCCAGCCGGCCCCTCCCCTCGTCCCGGGTTGGGCCACGCAGGCCGGAATCGGCGTCGCCGAGCAGCATGCTCATCGCGGCTGGATGCCGTCGGTGCGGGTGAGACGCAGGAGCGCCGTCTCCACCAGCGACTGCTCCTCGCGGCAAGCCAGTACCGCCAGCCCCGCCTCGGTCACCGCGGCGACGGCCTCGCCGAGCACGGCGTCCTCGCGGAGACCGAGCAAGTAGTGCTCGGCATCGGCGGTCGCCTCGACCTCCCCCATCGTCGCGACGGCACGTCGCAGCCGGCCGAGCACCTCGCCGGGCGGCGCCCCCCCGTTTCTCACCCGGACGAGGAAACGCTGGGTGGTCGTGCTCGCCACGAGTTCGGGGACCGAACCCGCGAACACCACCCTTCCCTCATGGAGGACCGTCACTCGGTGGGCGAAACCACGGATCTCGTCGAGCCGCTGCGTGGCCCACAGCACCGTCGCACCCGTCTCCGCCCTGGCCGCGACGAGCGCTCGGATGAGTTGGGCCCCCTCGGGGTCGAGGTCGTGGGTGGCCTCGTCGACCACGAGAACGGACGGGTCGCCGAGAAGAGCACGGGCCACGGCCAGCCGCCGCTGCATCCCCTGCGAGTAGAGCCCGACCCGCTTGTGAGCCGCCTCCGTCAAGCCGACCGCTTCCAGGCACCGCCACGCCAGGTCGACGGCCCTGGCTCGTCGCAGCCCGTGCAGACGGGCGAAGAAGACGAGGTTCTCCAGACCGGAGATGCGCTGATAGAAGCTCCGCGCTCCAGAGGAGACCAGGCCGACGGCCCGGCGAAGCGTCCGATCCGTGAGGTGCGGGGGACGGCCTTCGACCTGCACCGATCCTGCGGTGGGACGCTGAAGTCCCGCCACGACCCGCAACAGGGTCGTCTTGCCGGCGCCGTTCGGGCCGAGCAGAGCGTGCACCTCGCCGGGAGCCGATAAGAGGTCGACTCCAGCGAGAGCCATGGTCGTGCCGAGACGGCAGACGACGTCCCGTAACTCGACCCCTGGGGCACGATGGGCACCTTCCGCCCCGAATTCGCGTCCGTTCCCAATCGGGCGAGGCGACTGCCGAGCGGTAGCGAGTCCTTCGCCCACGGATACTCCGGAACGGCTCAAGGGGAAGGGCGGTCTCGGCTGTGCCAAGACCGCCGGCGGGGACGATCAGATTCGCTGCGACAGCGTCCTACGAAGGCGCGGAACCCCGCCCTTGGCCGGGATGCCACTCGAGCGGGAAGTTATCCGTATTGCCTGGCTTTTCGAGCTTCGGCGGCATGAAGGTGTGCTCGGCGATGGAACCGAAGTCCTCAATCGCGGGGGCCTCGTAGCGCATCCTCGTTCTCCATCTCGTGTGGGACTGGGGTAGGCCCCTGCCCATGTCCAACGACTCGAGGCAAGGATCGGCAGGGCCGGATTCTCCGGCTAGTGACGTCCGTCCCGGATTCTCCGGCTGGCGACGTCCGACCCGGATCGGCGGTCTCGTCGTTTCTCAGGCATCAGGAAGGAACGGAACCGTGAGCAGCGTGTCCCCGACCCTCCCAGGGAAGGCCGGCGAAGCCAAGCAGCTCCAGGATTCCGCGCCAGAAGGCCAGGGCTGTGGGGGGGCCCGGCATGAACGTGTGGTCGGCGATCGAGCCGAGATCCTCGATCGAGGGGACCTCGTAGCGCATGCTGATTCTCCGTCCGTGCCACAGAGCAGCTGTTTTACATAGGGTAATTATTTACTAACTTTGCGTAGTTCGCTACGGTCACTTGTCCCTAGCCGGAGTTATTCAATTACTCTAAGTACCTCTATGCCCGACAATTTGGCCCAACCAGACAGGAATGAGGTAGCGACGTATGCGGGGGAGCCTGGCGCAGGGCCAGCATCGGATGTCCAGCCGCAGTCTGGGCACCGCACTCCTCGCCACGGTTGGAGCCTCGGAGCGCGGTCGGGCGCAGCTGCACAATGCTCTCGCGGGACCGGCCGGCATCAGGCTCGTATCTGCCGCCGAACGTCACGGGATCATCGGCTATCTCCGTGAGGCGGCTCGCCACGCCCCCTGCCTCCATCCGCAGGTGCGCACGCTGCTCGAAACCAGATATGACGAGGCAGTTCGAAGCCACCTTCGCGCGCTCGCCGACCTGGCGCTGCTCCGTCGTGTTCTGGACGAGGCGAGGGTGCCCTGGGCGGTCGTGAAGGGACCGGTCCTGGCCGAGACCGTCTACCCCCGTTTCGACCTGCGCGCCTACCGCGATCTCGACGTCCTTGTGGCTCCGACCGCCTTTCCGGATGCGCTCAGGGCACTCGAGTCAGCCGGCGCGAGCCTGTTCGAGCGAAATTGGACTCTGCTGCTGGGAGGGATGAAGGGCCAGATCCACCTCACCCTGCCACACGGATCCTTCTGCGATCTGCACTGGCACCTGCTGCACGACCGAGAGGTGCGGGAGGCCTACCGGCTGCCGACCGCAGCCTTGCTGCGGCGGGCTCGGGGCGTGGTGCTCGGCGGGGTCGGCGCGACCTCTCTCGATCCCCCGGACGCCGTCGTCCACCTCGCCGTTCACGCGTGTCTCTCGGGAGCCGACCGACTCGTCTGGCTGAAGGATCTCGATGAGACCCTGCGTCGGGTACCTCTGCCGTGGGACGAAGTCGTCTCACGAGCACAAGCCGCCGGTGCTGGTCTGGCCGTCGCCGCCGTGCTCGGGCTGGTGGGGCGGGTGCTTGCTACCCCGCTGCCCTCCGGGGTCGTGGATGCGCTCGATCCCCGAGGAGTGTGGCAGCGGATCGTCTCAGCCGCTGCCCGGCTCTCCCCCCCGCAGGTGGCGACGGGAGACGGCTCGGCGTTGCGCCTGGTCATGCGTTCAACCCGGCCGACGCTGGCCAGCAGCCTGCGGCAGGTGGCGGTGCGGTCGGTGGCATGGAGCCGCCATCCGCGGTCCTCATCGCTGCAGGCGCGCATGGCGCTGCGAGACCCTTCACGTGCCGATTCCGCACAGTACGCCTCCGGCAAGGAAAGTGGACGCGCGGCGTACCTGGCGGCAGTTGTGGCGGCGGACGAGGACGCTCCCGACTGAGCCCCTCAGGCCGGCAGGAGCTGCTGGCGTTCCACTTCGAGACACCGCTTGAAGTGTGCGAGCCAGGCCTCGACCTCCGCCTCGTCCGCGACGTCGACGCCCTCCTTCAGCATCGCGCCGACGGCCGCCCTCGCCGGACCCAGTGTGGCCCACCCTTGCACCGCTTCGAGGTAGTCGTCCTCCGCCTCTCCGATGGTGACGAGGATCTCCTCGATGAGGTGGGACGCCAACTTGCGTCGCCTACCCGCGAAGCGCACCCACGCCCGAAGGACTGCCGGCACGCGAGCCACCGCTTCAGGGGGGAGGGAGACCCTGCGGGGCAGCCAGTCGAGCAGGAACAGCAGCACGACCGTCGGACTCCACCGCAAGGGATCTTCCCCGCAGAAATCACAGCGATAGTCGACGAAAAGCCGGACAAGACGACCATTGTCCGCGATCCCGGTCGAGTGGGGAGAAGAGAAGAAGGCTGCCACGAGTTCGCTCCGCGCCGCCTCGTCGAGGGGCTCAGGACGGGAGATCGGCCGTTGCGGGAACAGGCGAAGCCGGGCGTCGAGGAGGATCCGGCACTCCTCCAGCGACTTGCTCTGGGGTGCGTCGAGGCAATGGTCGCGAACCCTCAGGCCCAGGCGCACCTTCGACGCGGCTTCGGCGGGATCGACAGCATGGAACGCCCAGGCCTCGGAGGGGTACCACTCGTCGAGCACCTGCTCCAAATCGAGGTCGGTCAGGAAGCCGTCCTTGACCATCCCCCCCAGGTTGTGGTCCACGAGCAACTGGAACGTGTGCGGCTGCGAGCCATCGCGGGTGAAGGCGAGCAGGACCGCCTCCTGGTCCCCGAAGGGATCGCCGGCTGCCCACGCTCCCACCACTCGGACCTTGCGCAGCTTGGCTACCCACCCTGGCGCTCGCACCCCGCGCCGCTGCAACTCGTCTGCCGCCTGGCGGGCCTTACGTGCCACCGGTGGCGCGGCGACCGCCTCCAGCGCTGCCAGACAGGCGAGTGCCTCCGGTCCCGCGTGCTGATGGGCCAAGCGCACGAGGGACTGTCCGTGGACGCTCTCCGGCTCGTCGTCCACGAGGTACTGCTCTCGCCACATGGCCACCAGCTCGCTGGCCCACAGCTCGGCGTCGAGAGGATCGTGATAGGTGAGCAGCTCGCGGGCCGCTCGCAGCAGTTCGCCCGCCGGGGGACGCGCCTCGCGGCCCAGCCGCGAGACGCTCCCCGTCGCCGCCGTCACCCGCGTCGATTCGCCTGCCATGGCCCCTCCGATGACTTGTCCCCCGCCCCTCCCCAGAGGTGGACACCGTAGAGGCGGCAAGGCCGCAGACGAAGCAACTCGGGCACCGGGCGGCGCTGACGGCGGTACCTTCGAGGCGTGACCGGCAATGTCCTCGCCTGGCAACCGTCCCTTTTCGACCTGGGGACGGTGAAGTTCGACCACACCTTCAGTCACCTCACGCGGCGGGATCTCGACTCTGAGGCCTGGATCGACTATGTGCCCGCGTGGGTACAGGGAGCCGGAACCCTCTTCGAGGAGGTCCTGGCCGTGACAGCCTGGAGCTCCCGGGTCGTTCACATGTACGAACGCAAGGTGCCCGAACCCCGGCTGACCGCTCGCTGGCAAGTGGGACCGGCAGCCGAGGAGCCCATGGAGGTCGGCCGACATTCGGAGGAGGGGGTCGCACCGCTGCCGGTCATCAAGGAGATGGCCGACGTCCTCGGAAGGCGTTATGGAGTCAGGTTCACCTCCGTCGGCTGCAACCTCTATCGAGACGGACGCGACAGCGTTGCCTGGCACGGAGACCGGATCGCGCGCGACTTGCCGCAGGCGACCATCGCCATAGTTTCGCTCGGGGAGCCACGAGCATTCCGCCTCAGGCCGAAGGGGGGAGGACGGAGTGTCGGCTACAGGGTCGGGGGTGGCGATCTGCTCGTGATGGGAGGATCATGCCAACGAACCTGGGACCACGCCGTGCCCAAGGTTCGATCGGCGGGACCACGAATTAGCATCACGTTCCGCCACGCCTACGACTGAGGCATTCCCATCCCCTTCGACCACCCAGGGGGCCACCATGGGGGGCAGGATGCGGACAGGCCATCCGAGCGAGAGCAAAGTGCGCAGTGGGTACGACGCAGGTCCTACGGACCCTGCCCGTCACATCCCGCCCAGCCCGGGCCCTACGGGCCCTGCCCGGCAGGACGACACGTGACGAGCACGCGGCGTGCGGTCGTCCTCGTCGACGCCGAACATCACCCACCCGTGATACGCCGCGCACTCGCCGAGATGGCGGAATCTGGGACGGTCGCGGAGCTCGCGCTCGTTGTCGGCGGCTCGGAGAAGGTCACTACACCCGGCGAGGCGCCTGATCTCGAGATCCCGACGCGATGGCCCACTCGCCTCGACGACGAGTTGACCGACGCGGCGGGCGCTCTCCAACCCGACGTGATCGTCGACCTCTCCGGCTCGCCAGCGCTCTCGGAGCAGCGGCGATTGCAGTTGGTCGCCGTCGCGCTCGCGGCTGGCTGCGCGTACGAGGCCCCCGGCGTGCGCTACGAGGCCCCACTCCCCTCACTGAGTAGCCGCCCCACGGTATCCATCGTCGCCATCGGCAAGCGGGCGGGGAAAACGGCGCTCAGCGGGGCCCTCGTTCGGCATGGCCAGGGTCGGGGCCGCAAGCCAGTCGTGGTCGCCATGGGGCGAGGGGGTCCGAGCTCACCTGTCGTACTCCCCTCGAGCGAGCAGATCGACCTCGCCCGCCTGCTCGAGGTCGCAGACGCAGGTGGTCATGCCGCGAGCGACTTCTACGAGGACGCGGTCATGACCGGTGCGCCCACGGTCGGTTGCTGGCGGGCAGGCGACGGCCCAGCCGGAGCCCTCGGCCCCTCGAACCTCTCGGCGGCTATCGCCGCAGCTGAGGAGCTCGCCGGTGACCTGACCATCCTCGAGGGCTCGGGTGCCGCCATCCCTGCCTGCCGTGCCGACGCCGTGCTGCTCGTCGTGCCCGCCACCGCGGACCCGGCCGCTCTCGGCCTGGGAGTGCCGCTGCGGTTTCTGCTCGCGGATCTGGTCGTGCTCACCCTGTGCCATGCGGTCGGCGTGGACGAGGTGGCTGCCGTGCTCGGGGCCGTCCGCCGGCTCCTCCCCCGCCGGGACCTCCCCATCGTGCTCACCAGCTTCCGACCTTATCCCCTCGAACCGATCTCAGGACGCGAGGTCTTCTTCGCTACAACGGCCGAGCGAAGGGCCGGGCCCCGACTTGTCCGTGAGCTGGAAGAGCGATGGGGGGCCCGAGTCGTGGCCGTCAGCCATGAGCTCGCGAACAGGCCGGCCTTGGCGGAGGATCTCCGACGGGCCCCGCCCCACGACGTCGTCGTCACCGAACTGAAAGCCGCGGCGGTGGACCTCCTGGCACGAGCGGCGATCAACGCGGGCAAGGAGGTCGTGTTCTGCGATTACCTGCCGGAGGTCGTGCCCCCACCGCCCGGACTCCCACCAGCGGGTCTCGAACTCGATCTCGCCACCGCCTTCGACGGGTTGCTCGACCTGGCCGACCAGCGTCACGCGGCCAGACAGGCGTAACTAGCCCCCTCCCGCCGGCCGTTGGGAGGGTCTGACTTCGGGGGAGAGGTCGTAGTAGCGGTCTTGGGCCTGAACCGGCCTCTGGCCTCCGGTCCGCGCCGGGAGAGACTGAATCTTGGGGGTGAGGTCGTAGTAGCGGTCTTGGGCCTGAACCGGCCTCTGGCCTCCGGTCCGCGCCGGGAGAGACTGAATCTTGGGGGTGAGGTCGTAGTAGCGGTCTTGGGCCTGGTCAGATCGAGATGTGGTTGGTCGCCAGGAAGTCCTTCGTGACGTGGAAAGCTTCGCGCAGCTTCGCCCGCGACGCCCTCGTGCGCACCGCCGACAGCTCTCTCCGCCCATCGGGGTAATGCAGGAACACCTTCATGGTC
>JBHELG010000080.1:0-7243 GCA_046263195.1 Nitriliruptorales bacterium
ATGAACCAGAGCATCGGGCCCTGCCGGTACTTCGTCGCCTTGTAGCCGACGAGTGCGATGTAGCGGTCCGGGAAGGCCTCGCGGCAGGCATTGACCTGGTCGAGCACCTCCTGGGGATCCTCGACGCCGAACATCGGCACGTCCCACATCTCCCACAGGGTGTTGCGGGGGTGGGGGTCATCGGTGTACTCGATCGCGGGCGCCCAGTTGTTGTCTATGGCGTATTGCACCTGGGCTTTGATCTCCTCGTCCGTGAGTTCCGGTAGGTACGAGAACTGTCCCTGTCGCAGTCTCATGACGGCTCCTCCCTGCTCCGGCCCGCGGCCTAGCTGCCCGCGACGTCGGCGGTGTCGGTCGACTCGTAGTCGAAGGTGACCTCGCCCCAGACTTCGAGGGCAGCCGAGAGCTCGGGACTCTTCTTCGCCGTCTGCTTCAGGACGTCGAGCCCTTCCTGCATGAGGTCCTTGCCCTCGTTGCGGGCCTTGATGACCGCCTCGAGGGCAACCCGGTTGGCGGCGGCCCCGGCGGCGATGCCCATGGGGTGGCCGAGGGTGCCTCCACCGAACTGCTGCACGACGTCCTCCCCGAGGTGGTAGACCAGCTCGTGCATCTGACCGGCGTGGATCCCTCCGGATGCAACCCCGAAGATCCCCGGCATGCTCGCCCAGTCCTGGGTGAAGTAGATGCCCTTCTCGAGGTTGCGCTCCTGGTATCCCAGGTTGCAGGTGTCGTAGTAGCCGTAGGTCAGCTGAGCGTCGCCTTCGAGCTTGCCGACGACGGTCCCGGCGTGGATGTGGTCGATGCCGATCATCCGCATCCACTTCGCGATGACGCGGAAGTTGACGCCGTGCTCCTTCCGGCGCGTGTAGGTGGCGTGCCCGGCCCGGTGCTGGTGCAGGATCAAGTTGTTCTCACGAGCCCAGTAGGCGAGGTCCTGGATGGCCGTGTATCCCACGGTGAGGTCGACCATGATGATGGGGGAGCCGAGCTCCTTGGCGAACTCGGCGCGCTCGAGCATCTCCCGCGTCGAGGCCGCGGTCACGTTCATGTAGTGGCCCTTGAGCTCGCCGGTCTGCTCCTGCGCCTTCTGCACCGCCTCGATGACGTGCAGGTAGCGGTCGCGCCAGCGCATGAAGGGCTGCGAGTTGATGTTCTCGTCGTCCTTGGTGAAGTCCAGCCCCCCCCGCAGGGCCTCGTAGACGACCTTGCCGTAGTTGCGGGCCGACAGGCCGAGCTTCGGCTTCATCGTGCCGCCGAGTATCGGCCGACCCCACTTGCGCAGGTAGTCGCGCTCCACCTGGATGCCGTGGGCCGGGCCCTGGAAGGTCTTGAGGTAGATGGGTGGGATGCGCATGTCCTCGAGCCGCAGCGCCTGCAGGGCCTTGAACCCGAAGACGTTGCCGATGATCGACGAGGTCAGGTTCGCGATCGACCCCTCCTCGAACAGGTCGAGGCCGTAGGCCACGTACGCGATGAACTGTTCGTCCCGCTCCTTGCCCGGGATCTCCTCGATGTGGTAGCAGCGCGCCTTGTATTCCTCGTACGGGGTGAGGTAGTCGGTCCACACCGAGGTCCAGGTCGCCGTCGACGACTCGCCGGCCACCGCCCCCGAGGCCTCCTCCGGCGGCACGCCCGGCTGAGGCGTGACCCGGAAGGCGCAGAGGATGTCGCTGTCCTTCGGCTCGTAGTCGGGCTCGTAGTAGCCCATGTCCACGTACGACTTGACCCCGGCCTCCCAGCCTGACTGTCCGTTGCCGTTGCCTGGCATTTCGATCCTCCTGCTGTTGTGTTTCGGGCTTCATCCGATCCTAATAAGTGCGGCCGGGGGCATTACTGACGAAAGTCCGGCCAGGTGCGGTCGCTGCTGGCGCGTGCCGGCAGGAGGGACACCGCCCGGTGTCCGATGGACCGGTGGACCCGGGCCGTGCCTGGCCATCATGGGATACTCAAGAACATGGAGAGACAGAAGGAGGAAGCATGGCTGAGAACAGCAATCTCGAAGACTTCGAACGGACCCTGCGGTCGTGCGACAAGTCGCTCCCCGAGGGGAGGCTGCGTCTCGAAGACCTCGAGGAGACGACGCGAGCGCTCGTGGCCGAAGGAAAAGGGATCCTCGCCGCCGACGAGAGCAACGGCACCGCCTCCAGCCGTCTTTCGGACGTCGGCGTGGACGCGGACCCCGAGACCCGTCGGGTCTACCGTCAGCTGCTGTTCACGACGGAGGGTCTCGGCGAGTACATCTCCGGCACGATCCTCTACGACGAGACGATCCGCCAGGCCGCCGACGACGGGACGCCGTTCGTGAACGTGCTCGAGAAGCAGGGGATCATCCCGGGCATCAAGGTGGACACGAGCACGGCCCCCCTGGCACTGCACCCGGACGAGAAGATCACCACCGGGCTGGACGGTTTGCGGGACCGGCTGCAGGAGTACACCGGCCTGGGGGGGCGCTTCGGCAAGTGGCGTTCGGTCATCCAGATCGGCGACGGCATGCCCACCCAGGCCTGCATCGACGCGAACTCGCAGGCCATGGCGCGCTACGCCGCGTACTGTCAGGAGGCAGGCGTCGTGCCCTTCAACGAGCCTGAGCTGCTCATGGATGGCGACCACACCATCGAGGAGGCCGAGGAGGTGACCGAGGTCATGCTCCGCAGCCTCTACCGCGAGCTCGTCATCCACGGCGTCCACCTCGAGGGAACGATCCTGAAGACGAACATGGTGCTGCCGGGCACCGAGTCCGGGCAGAGCGCGTCACCCGAGCAGGTAGCCGAGGCCACGGTGCGCTGCCTGCGTCGCGTCGTCCCCGCGGCCGTGGGCGGGATCGCGTTCCTGTCTGGTGGGCAGGACGCGGTCCGGGCAACCGAGAACCTCAACGCCGTCAACCAGATCGGCCCCCATCCATGGAGGACGACCTTCTCCTACGCGCGCGCGCTCCAGGGGCCGGCGCTGGACGCATGGAAGGGAGACTCCGCCAACGTCGAGCAGGCGCAGCAGGCTCTCCTCCATCGGGCGCGCTGCAACGCCGCCGCCTCGATGGGCCAGTACAGCTCCGACATGGAAGAGGGCTAGAACCACGTTGCCTTCGGGCAGAGGACGGCGAGAGGAGGCGCCTTCACGGCGCCTCCTCCGTTTTCGGGCCGCACCGCCCCGGCCCGGTGGCGGGGCATGGCCAGTGATCCCTCGGGCACCAATCGACACGGCGCGCAACCTAGGCTCGCGAGCAGGAGCCGGACCCCGGGGGTGCGGGGTTTCCCCTCGACTCGTGGCGCCGGTTCCGGAGGTCTTCCCCGGGCGAGCTCTCGCTGGCGGTTGCCCGCCAAGCCCGCCCCGGCAACGACCGACGCAAGGGCCTCCCCGTCCGTCCAAGGGAGGCGGGGGCACCCCGCACCTCCTGTGGGCGGGGGGCATCCCGCACTCCCGGGGGGTCGACGGTCGTACGGAGAACCTCGTTTGCGAGTCCCTATATTAGTTCTGGACACGCGGAGGCGCTCGTGGACGGTGGAACCGGCCGGAACATCAAGATCGTGCCCTCCGTCCTGCCCGCCGACTTCGCGCGGCTCGGCGAGGAGGTGCGCCTGCTGGAGAAGTCGGGGGCCGACCGGATCCAGTGGGACGTCATGGACGGGCACTTCGTACCGAACCTCACGTTCGGCCCCGACATCATCGCGGCCATCCGATCCAAGGTCGAGCTGGGGTTCGAGGCCCACCTCATGGTGTCGAACCCTGACGCGCTCTTGTCCCGCTACGTCGAGGCAGGCTGCGAAATAGTCATCGTCCATGTCGAGACCGCCCCGCACCTGCACCGCATTCTCGACAGCATCGCGGAGCAAGGGGCTCGGCCCGGGGTCGCTCTCAACCCGGCGACCCCGCTCGAGACCGTCGCCCACGTCCTGGACCTCATCGACCTCCTGCTCATCATGACCGTCAACCCCGGCTTCGGCGGGCAGGACTACCTCGAGACGATGGAGCCGAAGATCGCTGCCGCACGTGAGCTCATCGACTCCAGCGGCCACTCCATCGAACTCCAGGTGGACGGGGGCATCGGACCGGACACGATCGAGGGAGCCGCCCGAGCGGGGGCGAACGTCTTCTGCGCAGGTAGCGCCGTGTTCGGACACGAGGGGGGGCCGGAGCGTGCGGTCGAGGAGATGCGCGCACTAGCGGAAGGAGCACGCCGATGAGCACGGCGACCGAGACCGTCCCCGACCTTGCCCCGGCTGGCGACGATATCGACGGGCGGATCATCACGACGATTCGCCTCCTGACTGCTGATGCGGTCGAGAAGGCTGGGTCGGGTCATCCCGGCCTGCCGATGGGGATGGCCCCGGCAGCCTGGGTGCTGTGGTCGCGGTTCCTCCGCTTCGACCCGAACCGACCTGACTGGCAGGACCGCGACCGATTCATACTGTCCGGGGGACACGGGTCGATGCTGCTGTACGGGTTGCTGCACCTTTTCGGCTACGACCTGACACTCGATGACATCCGCGAGTTCCGCCAGTGGGAATCGAAGACGCCTGGTCATCCCGAATTCGGACACGCGCCAGGGATCGAGACGACGACCGGGCCCCTCGGTCAGGGCATCTTGAACGCACTTGGCAAGGCGTTAGCGGAGCGGATGCTGGCCGCCCGCTACAACCCCCGCGACGGCGAGCCCATCGTCGATCACCGCACCTTCGTCATCGCGTCCGACGGCGACTTCATGGAGGGTTCCAGCCACGAGTTCGGCTCGCTGGCCGGCCACCTGCGCTTGGGCCGGCTCATCGTGCTCTACGACTACAACAAGACCACCATCGACGGCCACATCGACATGACCTACAGCGATGACGTGCTGGCCCGCTTTCGCGCCTACCACTGGCACACGCAGAGTATCGAGGACGGCAACGACCGGGACGCTATCGAGGAGGCGCTGCGGGCCGCGATCGAGGAGGAGGACCGCCCCAGCCTCATCGAGGTCCCCACGCTGGCCGGCTTCGGCGCTCCGGACGTCGAGGGGACCCACGAGGCGCACGACGGCAACCTCGGAGAGGAACAGCTGCGGCGCACGAAGGTGCGCTTCGGTTGGCCGGCCGACGAGATGTTCGTCGTTCCCGACGACGTTCGCGAGCACTGCGCGGAGATCGCGAAGGAGCGTCGCCGCGAGCGCGAGGAGTGGGACGCTCGCTTCGAAGCCTGGGCCGACGCCCACCCCGACCAGGCCGAGGAGTGGCGCCGGGTCCACGAGCGGCGGCTCCCCGACGGCTACGAGGACGTCCTGCCACAGTTCGAAACCGGCCAGATGATGGCGACACGGGACGGGCACGGAGCGACGCTGAACGCGCTCAGCAAGATTCTTCCCGAACTGGTCGGGGGCTCGGCCGACCTCGCCGGGTCGACGAGGGTCGCCAAGGCTGAAGGCGATGCCGTGAAGCCCGGTGACTTCCGGGGTCGCAAGATCCACTTCGGTGTGCGCGAGCACGTCATGGTCGGGTCGCTGTCCGGGATGGCCATCCATGGGGGCTTGCGGCCCTACGGGAGCACCTTTCTCATCTTCTCCGACTATGCACGCCCCTCGATCCGGCTTGCGGCGATGATGGGAGTCCCGGTCATCTTCCTCTTTACCCACGACTCAATCGGCGTCGGGGAGGACGGCCCCACCCACCAGCCCATCGAACAGGTCCCAAGCCTGCGAGCCATCCCCGACCTCGTCGTGCTGCGCCCCGCCGACGCTAACGAGACCGTGGAAGCGTGGCGCATTGCACTCCGTCGCAAGAAGGGCCCGATCGCGATCATCATGAGCCGCCAGGATGTCCCGGTGCTCCCGCCACCTCCAAGAGGTGTGATCGAGCGGGACGGCGCCTGGGTCAGGCGGGGCGCGAACGAGGAGCCGGAGATTGTGCTCGTCGCAACCGGCTCGGAGGTGTGGAAGGCGCTGGAGGCAGCCGACCTGCTCGCCACCGACGGTATCGCAGCCCGCGTAGTGTCGATGCCGTGGCGGGAGCAGTTCATGCGCCTGGACGCCGAGCGGGCGGCGGAGATTCTGCCGCCGAGCGTCCCGCGCGTGGTGGTCGAGGCCGCGGCGCCCCTTGGATGGGAGACGATCGCCGGCCCGAATGGCCGGGTCATCGGGATGACCCGCTTCGGGGCCTCGGCCCCGGGCGAGGTGCTGATGGAGAAGTTCGGCTTCACTCCCGAGATCATCGCCGATACCGCTCGTGAGGTGCTTGCCGACCAGCCGATGAGGAGGTGACCAGCTGTGGACATGGATGTATTGGGCCTACACCTCCTGCGCGGCACGCAGGAGGCCGCCCTGGCCTGCATACCCTGGGTAGGGCGGGGCGACTCGGACGCTGCGGACGGCGCCGCCGTCGAGGCGATGCGCTCCACATTCGACACCCTGCCCGCGCGGGGGACCGTCGTCATCGGAGAGGGTGAGAAGGACGAGGCGCCGATGCTCTTCCTCGGCGAGGAGGTGGGCAACGAAGACGGGCCGGGAGTAGACCTCGCCGTCGACCCGCTCGAGAACACGAGCGCCTGCGCCGAAAACGCCGAAGGTGCCATAGCGGTCGTCGCCGCAGCCCCCGAAGGCCAGCTCTGGCACACCCCGGGCTGGTACATGGACAAGTTCGTTGTCGGCACCGAGGGAGCAGGCTCGATCGACATCACCGCACCGGTCGAGGAGAACCTGCGCAACCTCGCCAAGGCGCTCGGGAAGTCGGTCGAGGACCTCACGACGGTCGTCCTCGACAAGCCGCGCCACGAGGAGCTCATCCAGCGCATCTACGAGGCGGGAGCGAAGATCACCCTCATCCCAGAAGGTGACGTGGCCGGCTCCCTGCGTGTCCTGCTGCCCGATTCTGAAGCCGACGCACTCATCGGCATCGGCGGTTCGCCCGAGGGCGTCATCACCGCCTGTGCGGTCCGCCTGCTCGGCGGCGACATGCAGGGCAGGCTGGCGCCGCAGAAGGAGGGTGAGGAGGAGAAGCTTGCCGAGGCTGGTCAGGAGCCCGGACAGGTGCTGACCCTCGACGACCTCGTCCCCACCGACCAGTGCTGCTTCGTGGCCACGAGCATCACGGCGGGGCGGCTGCTGCGCGGCCCCGTTCGGACAGGTTCCGGTTGGCGAACCCAGTCGTACGTGTCGTCGCCGGGCCACCGTCGTCTCATCGTCGACGAGGTGCACACCGACTCCAAGCGCGTCGAGACCTGAGGGAGGCAACAATGGCTAGCACCATAGAAGTCAGCCGGGCGGGGGATACGGGGGAGC
>JBHELG010000081.1:0-3150 GCA_046263195.1 Nitriliruptorales bacterium
GCCCAGAAATGGCTGTTCCGGCTCGCCGACCCCTACGACTACACCGCTTTCGGCGTCAAACCGGGTAGCGTGCCTCCGCTGCCGCCTGGCCGGGCGATAGGGGCGAACACGGGCCGCCTCATCCAGATCGGCAGGCCCACGCCGAGTCTGACCGAGGCTGTCGCTGCCCTGGCCGCCGAGGTGGCTCCACCCGTCCGCCCGCCTGCCGCGCTTGGCACGCTGCCCCAGGTGGTGGCGCCCGAGCCTCTTGCGGCTTCCGCTCGCTTCGACGCCTGGCCCTGGTTGCTGCCCGTTGGAATCGCCGAGTACTCGCTCGGTCCGGCGACGCTGCACCTCTACGAGGGCGAGGACGCGCTCATCGCCGGCCCGCCCCGGTCCGGCCGCACCAGCGCACTGTGCGCGCTCGCACGCCTGATCCGCATCGCCCAAGCCGGGATCCAGCTCACCGGGGTGGCTCCGCGGCCCTCCCGGCTACGGGTCAGCCCGGACCTGGATGGCGTGGTCATCGACCCTCACCGCCTCCCCGAAGTCCTGCAGGCGCTCGCCGAAGACCCGCGCCCACAGCTCATACTCGTCGACGACGCTGATGTGCTGGACGATTCTCAGGGAGCGTTCGAGCAACTCCTGCGCCGGCGCAGACCCGACGTGCACCTGATCGTCGCAGGCCGAGCCGACGTGCTGCGCTCCCTCTACGGGCACTGGACCCAGTCCGTGCGTCGCTCGAAGTGCGGCGTGCTGCTGAGACCCGACGTCGACCTCGACGGAGACCTCCTCGGAGTCCGGTTGCCACGACGGGCCCCCGTGGCGATGACCGTCGGGCGGGGCTGGCTCGTCGACAGCGGGGATGTTGATTTCGTTCAGCTCGCATCGTTGGAGGACGACGTGCAACACCTGGCGTAGCCGGGAGCGGCACAACTGGTGCACAATGCGCCCGTAAGGGGCACATGATCCGAAAGGTCCAAGATGGCACGGGTACTGTCCACGGAGGAAGCCAGAGCATCGATCACCCAGATGCAGGCGATCATCAACGGGAGTCTGCTCGAACAGATCCAGAGCCTCGACGCCCAAGGTCAGCGCCTGTCCGACCCCAACGTGTGGGACGGTCAGCTGGCCGCACAGTTCCGGAGTACGTGGCCGGAGACCAAGCGTGCCCTCGACAACATGCGCACGCAGCTGGAAGAGCTGCGCGTGCAGGTCGAGGCCATCAACCGCAACATCATGACGGCCGGCGGCAACGTCTGAGAAGGTCGACCCGGAACCCGCGCTGACCTGTCGAAAACGTAGAAGCGGAGGGTGAGGAATTCGAACCCTCGAGGGGGGTTATCCCTACACGATCTCCAATCGTGCCAGCGCGTGTCAGCCGGTACCGCCCGTGCCAAGGTGTGTCGCTGACCTGGGAAACACCAATCGCTGGTGGCACTCCGTGTCGCCCCGGACCGCGCTGTGTCACGCAGCTTGTGACCGCGTTGTTTACCGCGCCGACTGCAGCGACGCGGAAACGGCGGCGCGCATGGAAGGCCTGTGCGAGCCCACCGGCTCTTCGCCCGTCACTCCACATGACCCTTCGGTCTCGCTGGGTCTGGCGAGAGCGAGCTACGAACTGGACAGGTCGTACTGCGTCGATCTCTTCGTCCGTCCCGAGGGCACCTTTGGCTTTGAGCACTTCAAGCGTGACATCGACGACGGTGGCTCTTGGACCCCAATCGGCGGCTACGCAGAGATGCGCTTCGACTCCGAACGCGCGGCCCTCGAAGCAGCCCGTCGGACGGTTGCGTGGCTCAAAGACTGCCTCCCGCCAATCGAAGACCGCTGAGCCCGAGTCTCTCGGCCGATCCTTGGATCATGTCGACTCTTCCTCTCATCACCTCTCCTTTGATGTGTGACCGGTTCTCTCTCCGCGTGGCCCTTGGTGGACGTCGCCTCCTTTTTATGGGGCGGGTACTTGGGGGCGTTCTGGCGGCCGAGGGCAGTCGTCCGGTCGTCGTGGTGATCGCGTGTCAGCTCGCCCACCGGTGCCGGTCCAGCGCCGTGGGGGCCCAGCCGGTGCTCGTCTGTTGCGCCGGATCATTGGCTTCGTCGCCGACGGGGCGGGAGGGGTCGGTGACGTCCCAGCGGAGCCGATTGTTCTCGACCGCACGCGCCGCCTGGCGCCAGAGGGACCGGTCGTAAGCGTGGCGGACGGAGGTCCCGAGGCTGAACAGTCGGTAGCGGGGCGGGTGCTGCTCTGCCGCCCGGACGCGGAGGTCGCCGATATCGGATAACTGGTGTGCGAGTGCGAATAGCTCGTCCTGCGCCTGGGTAATCGTCGATTGACTGGGGAGGGAGGCCAGCGCGCGCTGGACTTGGCGGAGGTGCTGTTGGGTTTGGGTCAGCAGCGTGCGGTTGCGACCTTGTCGCGTCTCGAGCTCGGCACGCTCGTGGCGGTGACACCGCCTTCGGAGCCCGTGGTCGAGGCGGTCGACCTGCTGCCGGTCGTGGTCGACCAGGCGGCTGAGGCTGTCGCGCGGTCCGCCAGTTCGTCACCCTCCCGTGACAGTTCACGTTGCCGGCGGACGGTGGGGTCGGCCAGCAGCCGGCGTAGCTTCCGCCACCGTGCAGCCAGGGCAGCGGTGAGGTCGGACACTGGCTGCGGATGCGGCACCGGGGCTCAACCTGCCCGGGTGGTGCTCTCGCGTTTCCAGGCCCGTCAAGCTAGGTTAGGGATACCTAACTTTCTGAGACAGCGGTGTCTGAGCACGCGTGCGCGACCATCTCCGCCCGATTCGGTGAACCCATCTGCGCCACGGCTGCGCCCCACAGGGGCTGGCTGCTCATCGAGCACCGCGGCCCCTGGGGCCACGACCCCCTCACCGACAACCGAGTCGTCGAACCGGATGTCGGTAGGGAGCTCAAGCGACGCGCTGTCAGAGCCGGCGTGCGCGTCCTGCTCATCCGCCAGCACACCCCCTCTCGGTCGCTGGGGCACCGCTGCTACCTCGCCTGGACCGGCAGCCCACCCTGGCTGGAGGCCGCCCACTGCGGCCGCTTCGAGGAGGTTCTCGACTTCGACCTCCACGCCCTCGGAGCCGGACACGGGTCCGCGAAGGGACGGCCCGAGCATCAGCCCCTCTACGCCGTCTGCACACATGGCGGCAAAGACCCGTGCTGCGG
>JBHELG010000082.1:0-9597 GCA_046263195.1 Nitriliruptorales bacterium
GTTATGGAGATGCTGGGTCACTCGAGCATGACGCTGACCGCGAATACGTACACGCACGTGTTGGACGGCCTTCAGCAGGAGGCTGCTGGGCGCCTCGATGAATTGCTGGGCGGCTCGCAGTCGCAGCAATAGGCTTACAACTTGGCTTACAGGTTGATCCGCGCCGAGCGAAAACGGCTCAAATCCTGCAAATCCTGGAGCGCCCGGCGGGATTCGAACCCGCGACCTTCGGATTAGAAGTCCACTGCTCTATCCACTGAGCTACGGGCGCACGCTGATTAGCAAGGTCTAACGCTGGAGTTTCACCAGTTTGTCAACGTCCAGTACGAGATCTGAGCTCCCTCTGTCCAGTCACGCTCACCTCCAGCGGACGAATCCGAGGCTACCCGAGCGTCACCGAGGCTAACGCCCCAGCACTCACTGGCGCCGCCTTTCAGGGCCATCCTCCTGTTTTCACAACCCGCCTCATGCGACGCGGGATCAGCATGAAGGAGGCGACGGGTGTGATGAGCGGCAGGAGCACGAGTCCTACCGTCCATAGCGTCCGGTGCACTCGCGCCCGACGGATCAGCCCTACTGGCTGAGACCAGAGGTGAGCGAGGGTAGCGACAGCAGTCACGAGGTAGAGGACCGAGACGACCTCCATCTACCCCACCACTAGCCTCCGGTCCCCACCTCACGTCCACAACCGCTGAAGCCGTGTCTGAAGATATGGTTTACGGGACCATCCGCGGTACGAGCAAATGTGACGTGACTCTGGCCCCACAGATTGGTTGCAACTGGATGCCGGCTAGATGCCAGGTTATCGGTGAAAAGGTTGGGATCTCGAGCACGTCGTTCCGCCGGTCCGAGCTACAGGCGTCTGTCGTGGACTCCTCTCAGGGTGGGACCCGGAGCGCGAACCTGGAACCGGCGATGTTCGAAGACCGGGTGGCGTCGTATGCAGCCCGGGATGCCACGGTGCTGCGCGGAGCAGCGCCTCTCGAGCGCCCCACGTCCCCCCAGGCCACTACGTGTGCCCTGTGCCGTGTGGCGGGCCGCCCCTTGGGCGCAGGGATGATGTGAACGTCGATCAGCCACCGCGACCCCCTTCGATGTGTTCTGTGCGGAGCGCGACCAGTGGTGGGCGCGTGAAGACCCGAGGAACGACCGATCCCACGACGAGCACGGATGTGAGCAGTCCGCACACACCGAGAACGGTCAGCGCTCGTGTCCCCCCACGACCAGCGCGTGGCAACTCCGCTTGGCGCAGGCTCCCCCTCAGCAGCTTGTGCACCCCATGGACTTCACCGGCGATGGCCCACCCCCTGACCCGCCGCATTCGGTTAGGACTGGCTAACCTAACTCGAAGTATCCCCGTTCATCGAGCCGTCTTTTCGGTCGCTCCTCCCCGCTCAGCGACCGCTTCCATCCCCCGACGACTCGGTGCGTCGAAGCCTAGGAGAAAACGTCGCCGCCGCTGAGAAACTCTTGCCGCGACGTCGGCTCACGACCGGTCGTCCACCAAAGTCTCTCCGCACAGGCCGGCAGACGAGCCGCAGAGACGATGAGCAAACTCGGTTCCGCACGAGCCGCATCACGGACGGGCGGGTGTGCGGAGCCGGTTGCCACTTGCCTGCTCTACGCTCGGGCACGCGCTGCCGGAGGCGGAGGATCGTGGCTCTTATTCGCAACACCATCCCCGACTTTCAGCGGTTCGCGACGCGAGCCCTGTCGGAGGAGGAGGCCACACGGCAGCGGCTTTGGGACGAGCTCTACCGAGGGGCGCACCCCGACGTCTTCGCCACCTTCTTTGCCGGCCACGGCTCCCCTGAAGGGATCCCGGCACTCGTTCGCCGACTACGCGGATTACGCGGACGAGTGCAGGAGGCGGCCTCGGTGCTTCCGCAGGTCATAGAGGAAGTTGAGCCGCTTGTACAGCGCACGCTTCGCATGGCTGAGCCTCCCGCGCCCCTACACGTGCTGATGGTCGGCACCTTCTCGGCCAACGCGTTCGTGAGCCGGTTGGACGACTCGATCGCCGTCTTCCACTGCCTGGAATGGTTCGCGGGACTTGACCCCGCCCGCGTGCTGGTCGCTCACGAGGACACGCACGCCTGGCATGAGATCGTCTTGGGCCCCACACCAGAGCGTGACCCTGCCTGGACAGCTTTCGCCGAGGGGGTCGCCATCGAGGTTTCCCGAACCGTGGCACCCGGACGGCCTGAGCATGAGTACTTCTGGTACGGGATCGCCGGCTTCGAGGACTGGTTGCCGTGGTGTCGCGAGAACAGGGACCTGCTGCGGGAGGGGTTCCGTGCTCGTCTCGATGACGAGGATGCCGTAGAAGCCTTCTTCGGGGGCGGTCTTGTCGAGGACCGCTGGCGTGTTGGCTTCTTCCTCGCAGACGAGCTCGTGAGGGAGCTCGATGTGCCACTCCCCGAGCTGGTGCGTATGAGCGTCGAGGAGGGCCGGCAGGCCCTCCGGTCGGCGCTCGGAGCCTGACCTGTTCTCTCCACGTCCTGCCTGTTCCCTCCGTCTGCTGGTGGGCTGACTGCACTGTTGGTTAGGCTCCGGCTGACACTCCGTCCGTGAACACGTCGACCAGAGGGTCTGGCAGGAGGCTCCAATGGCGAAGGTAGAGCCGGTTCCCGCGGGCTATCCCCGCGTCACGCCCTATCTCTGTGTGGACAGTTGCTCTGAGGCGATCAACTTCTACAGCAACGTATTCGGCGCCAGGGAGCGTATGCGAATGCCCGCCCCGGACGGCAAGATCGGCCACGCCGAGCTCGAGCTCGGCGATTCCGTCATCATGCTGTCGGATGAGTACCCGGAGATGGGTGTGCGCAGCCCCAAGTCGATCGGTGGCACTCCGGTCTCCTTGCACGTGTACGTGGAGGACGTGGACGCCGTCTTCAATCAGGCGCTGCAAGCCGGTGCCACGGTCCTGCGCGAGGTCGAAGACCAGTTCTACGGGGACCGCTCTGGTCAGCTCGAGGATCCCTTCGGACACCGCTGGAGCGTCGCCACTCACGTCGAGGACGTGCCGCCCGAAGAGATGGACAGGCGTATGGCGGAGGCGATGGGAGGCGGCTGAGCGGGGCCAGGACCCGCGAGGGGACTTCGAGGTCGCACCCACCGGACTCGCAGCGCATCCTGCGTAAGCCGAGAGGTTTCGGCCTGCGCCATTGTCCCTTTCGGAACGAGCGAGCGATCCTGTCTTGCCGACAATTCGGCCCATAGCAGCACGGCATCATTGACGTGATCATTGTGCCGCCTGTGATCTTAGCCTCGGTGCCAAGCTATGAGGCCGGGTCGGAGGCGGGGCGTGGCTCGTGCTGGCTGTCGTAGTGGGTGCGGTGGTGGCGTGGGTGCACTTCGTTCCGGGTAGCCCACAGAGACGATCGGGTCATTCACAGAACGTAATGTGAGTGCGGGCTGTACGTGAATGGCGCCCACATCTAAGCAAGGCTTGAAACCGTGAATCTCCGGCGCGGGCGTTGATCCTGCGCATCTGAACCCACTCGCTGTTCAACGCGAGGACAATCCGGAATCGGTGCGACTCCGGAAGTACCTCACCGGCTCCAACCTTCTCTTGCACCTCGTCGACATCGAGACAGGATGCACCCCGAAGAAGCTGGTCTGGACCCGGGACAAGGTTCGTCTCTATCGCTGTGACGTCATGGGCCAGAAGCGGTACCGGACTCCGGTTCTGATAGCATATGCACTTATTCTTCGGCCTTACATCCTCGACTTGACCCTCCGCAATAGCATGGTGCGCTAGCTTGTCGAGCAAGGTTTCGACGTATTCATGCTCGACTCTGGCTTGCCGGAAGAGAGCGATGCCGACCTTCCCCTCGAGGTTTACGTGGGGGACTATCTCGCCAAGGCCGTTGAGGAGGTAGCGGGGGAATCTGGCAGCGATGACATCACGATCATTGGCCACTGCATGGGAGACACTCTTGCTGCAATCTACGCTGCTAGCCGCCAGCCGACCTCACCGAAGAACATGGTCCTGCTAGCGGCACCGATCGACTTCACTCCCGACCCTCCTGGCTTGACTGGCCTGTGGACCCTTCTCACCCGCCGCGGGCGTTTCGCCTGGACGACGCCTTCCAATGCGTCTTGAATCCGTGGCGGGAAGTCTTCCTTCTGGCGCAGCGTGGGCTTGATGCAAGCCTCGCACCGATCCGCAGAACCGCCCTGTCTGCCCTCCTTGCACGGATCATCGACTCGACGCCTCAATTGGAGGATTGGTTGGCGGTTTGCAAGTGGGTCGATGACGGCGTCCCCTACGTGGGGGAGACCCTGCGGCAGTGGTTGCGGCAGTTCTACCAGGAGAACCGCTTGGCACGCGGCGAGTTCGAACTCGAAGGACAGCAGGTCGACCTGCGTTCCATCCGGTGCCCGGTTTTGAACATCGCTGGTTTAAAGGATGCCATTACGCCCATCGCTCAGGCCCGTTCCACGACGGAGCTCGTTTCCAGCAGCGACAAACGTTTGCTTCTGGTGGATGCTGGCCACCCCGGAATGATCGTCGGTCCGGCGGGGCGCCCTGAGATGTGGCGCGACATGGTCTCGTGGCTCGCACCCCGCTCCCAGCAACTCCGTCCCAAATGACGGGGACGTCGCCCGCATGTAGTACGCCCTGATATGCGCTCACGACTCAGATTCGGCGAGCCCGAGCGCGCCGCTTACCCTCGTGCATCGCCTGCACCCGGGCGACGGGGATACCCCGGCCTTCCTCGATCAGCTCGGGGCTGAGCCGCTGAGGCTCGGGCATGAGCTGCGCCCAAGGATCACTCTCGGCGACCAACGGGGCGGCCGTCCGCAGGGTGAAGTCGGTGGGGGCGATCCGATCGAGCTCATCCCAAGCCACTGGAAACGAGACTGGCACGCCGGGCCGCACACGTGGACTGTAGGCCGCCACCACAGTCGCCCCGCCGGCTCGAGTCGAATCGATGAAAACCCTGCCTTCACGCTCTTCCCGCATGAAGGCAGTCGTAGCGAGCGCGGGATCAAGACGCTCGGCACGCGCAGCGATGGCACGGGTGGCCGCAGCCGCCTCGTCGACCGTCGTGTCCACTTCGACGGGTACGAACACGTGCACCCCCTTCGCGCCACTGGTCTTGACAGCACCCGTCAAGCCGGCATCGGCGAGAACCTGTCGGACCAGCTGGGCAGCCCGCACAGACAACCGGAACCCGTTGGCAGGAGGCGGGTCGATGTCGAGCACGAGGTGGGTTGAGACGTCCCAGCGATCGATGCGGATGAGCGTCGCGTGGTACTCCACGGCACGTTGGTTCGCGAACCACAGCAGAGTGCGACGGTCATTGCACAGGGCGTATGACACCTCGCGTTTCGAGGACTCCGCCCACAGCGTCACCGTACGGATCCACGGCGGGGCGTACTTGGGAACGTTCTTCTGCATGAATGGCGCCTGACCGCGGAGCACCCGGACCACCGACAGCGGACGGTCCTTCAGCGCCGGTATGAGGCGATCGTGAACCGCGTCGAGATAGTCCACGAGGTCCCGCTTCGTCGCTTCCGCCCCGTCGAACAGCTGCTGCTCGAGGTTGGTGAACGACACTTCCTGCCGCACGTCATCGTCGCTCATCGTCCGCCCTTTCCATTCAGGTCAGCGCGGGGCCAACGCAAACGTGCCGGAACCGCGCCACGACGGCGGGTCTTTGCCAGCTGCCGAGGCCGTGACTACCCAACTTGCCTGAGCGACGAGTCTGCGGGTTGAGGCTACCTCCCGCCCGTTTGGGAAGCGTGTGTCCAGCCTGTGGTACCGGCGGTTCACCGGGTTTCGAGCGGTCGAGAGAGGACATGCCTATGACGACGATCGTGCCGTGTGTTGCGATCATCACAGCGGCCCGGGCAGGCTTTCGGGGCGCAACGAAGGGGAGGAACATCTCGACGTCACCGAGGATCGCACCCGTTCGTTGCAAGGAGCCGGAGTCGTTTGGCTGACGAGCGCCACGGAAGGGAGCACGGCGGCAGCGCCTGTCTCGTCGCATGCGCTCTCAGGGCTTTGCTCGGCCCAACTGCTTTGGCTCCACCGCGCCCGGTCGACTGATGGCCTGAACGGAACGAGCCACGAGGAAATTCAACGCGCGGAAGGTCCTGGGGTGGGAAACGCTCGGGAGGTCGCTACCGGGCGCGGGGCGCCGTCACCTCGCGGGTGGGTGTCAGAGCCGTCCCTGACACGCTCCCGAGCCGCCCATGCGACCCGCATCCTGGGACTCGCCGCCGCGTACCTGGTGACGGCGAAGCTGGGACTTCTCCTCGCTGTGCCCCCTGGAGTCGCGACGCCCGTTTGGCCCCCAACCGGCATCTCCCTGGCGGCCCTGCTTCTGCTCGGACCCAGATTGTGGCCGGGTGTCGCCTTGGGGGCTTTCGCCGCGAACCTTCAACCGGGTGTTCCCCTGACGGCCGTGATAGCCATATCGATCGGAAACACACTCGAGGCAGTTGTGGGGACGCTTCTCCTGCGACACGTCGCCGGCTTCCGTAGCATCGAGCGCGTCCGCGACGTCCTCGCGCTCGCCACGCTCGGCGCTCTGGTCAGCACGACTATTAGCGCCACCTTCGGCAGCACCGCGCTGCTCGCCACCGGCACGATCGGCGCGAGCGAATACCCCTATCAGTGGCGGGTATGGTGGCTCGGCGACGCGATGGGTGACCTGCTTGTTGCGCCTCTCATCCTGGCGTGGGCGGGAAGGGTTCCACGCGCCTGGCGTGCGAAGCGCCTGCTTGAGGGTGTCACGCTCGCGGTCGCGATCGGTGTCGTCGCATGGACGAGTTTCGTCAGTAGGCAGCTCGCCTACTCGTACCTGCTGTTTCCACTGCTGATCTGGTGCGCCTTGCGCTTCCGACAGCGCGGGGTGACGGCCGCCGGGCTCTACATATCTGGAGTGGCGGTCTGGGCGGCTCTCGAAGGCGTCGCAATCTTCGAAGGTGTCTCGTCCGCTGACAGCCTGCTGCTGTTGCAGGCGCTCGCCAGTGTCGTCGCCGTGACCAGTCTTGTCATTGCGGCTGCGATCCGAGAGCGGGAGTTCGCCGAAGAACGAGTGAGGGACGAAGCCGTCGCCCTCCGTCTCCTCCAACGAGTCGCGGTCGCGTCCAACGAGGCCTCGTCCTTCGACGGAGCCGTGGCTAGCGCAGTCCGGGACATCTGCATCCAGGCGGGGCTGTCCCGAGGGCGTGCCTACATGCGCGACTCGCGGGGAGAGCTCACTTCCACGCGACTATGGGCCGTCGATGACCGCAGCCCCGGGGGTGAATTGCATGAGCTTGCCGCTGAGGCGGCCATCGAGCCCGGTTTGGGAGCGGCGGGTCAGGCCGCACTCAGCGGCCGTCCGGTAGTGCTTGACGGCGAGGCGTCTGTGCCCGATGGAGAGGTCGTTTCCATCGCTCCCGGCGAAACGATCTCCCGACGGCGGCTAGCCTCCAAATCGCCACGGTCCTGGTCAGTCGTTGCACTGCCCATCAACGCAGGCGCCGAGGTCGCGGCGGTACTCGAATTCTGCTCCCAAGAGCCGATATCGGCTGACCATCTCCTTCTCCGGGTCGCCGAGCCGCTCGTCAACCAGATGCGACGGGTCGTCGAACGGGAGCGCCACGAAGAACTTCAACATCGGCTGCTCGCCACGACATCGCACGAGATCCGCACACCGCTCACACTCATCCACGGCTTTGCTGCCATGTTGCTGGAAGACTGGGACAAACATGATGAGGCTTCGCGTCGCGACCTCCTCGAACGTGTCGTTGGGCATAGCCAGGAACTCCATCGCCTCGTCGAGAATCTCCTGACGAGTTCTCGCATCGATGAGGGCTATCTGGAATCACGACCAGAGGCCACCGACGTGGCCGCGCTCGCGGCGACGGTTGTGCGCGACCTTGGATTGGACAACGTCAAAGTGGTGGCGGCATCCGGGGGGCGGGCCCTCGCCGACCCCGCACACCTACGCCTCATCCTGGTGAACTATCTCACGAACGCTCACAAATACGGTCGTCCGCCGTTCACAATCGGGGTGCGCGCTACCGGCTCGGCTGTCGAGATTCGTGTCGAGGACCGAGGGGAAGGCGTTCCGAGCGAGTTTCAACAACAGTTGTTCCAACGCTTCGCTACCGCCGCCCACAACCCCAGCGGAACGCCGAGTATCGGGCTGGGGCTGTCCATTGCTCGGGACCTGGCCCGGATCCAGGGCGGAGACACCCGGTACGAACCGAACACCCCCTCGGGTGCCTGCTTTGTCGTCCGGCTACCCGCCCATCGTGAAGGCTAGGCGGAGACGACTTCCACGACGCGGCCCGAACACCATTCGACCCCAATCGGAGATACCACGCGATCCGATAGACGAGCGATGGCGTATGAGTTCGACCTCGGAGATCCCCTGCCGCAGGGCCGAGCGGCGGGACCCAATGCTCCAAGGCTACTTCCTGGCCCTAGGCCCGGGAGTTTAGGGCCGGTACCTGCGTCGAGCCTCCTCCGTTTGCTGTTCCATCTGCAACACACGAGCAGCCACGATCTGCCTGGCTTGAGCAAGGGCCTCGCGCTCGACGTCGTCGACGCTGGGCAGGGTGGTCTTGTGCAGTTCCAAGGCCTGGTTGAGGACGGCAGCCTCGACCATGACCTGGGCGTCAGAAAGCATGGCGAGGATCATTGCATCGCTCGGGCGGGCGTCGACCTTCTTGCGGCCGGCGGGGGTGTCGAGGGAGATGGTGGCGTAGTAGGCCCCATCGGTCAGTGCGCTGATGAGCACACCGGTGATGTGGGAACCTGCTGCCTGCAGCAGCGCAGCTGTCAGTTGGTAGGTCATCGGTCGGGGTAGCGGGACACCTTCTAGGGCGAACGCCAGGGCGATGCCCTCATGCTCTCCCACCCATATGGGCAGGCGGCGGCCGCCATCTTCCTCATCGAGAACGACGACGTAGCGCTGCATGCCGCTCTCGGTGGGAGAAGTCTGGCAGACGGTGGCGATGTGCATAGGGATAGCCGTGGTATACGCCATGGTTTCGTCCTCGTCAGGGCTGGGAGCAGTATCGCCAGAGCGCGTCGAGCCGGACGCGCCGTGATCGGGGCCCGACGCCGCGCTCGACGAGTTCCTCATGCTCGTGGTCGGACGATACGAATACACGGGAGGTTGCCCAGGCTCTGGTTGCGGCCTACGCCATCATCCGCTGGGACCCCACCGCCGGAGGCGTCTCGAGTGGCGGCGAGTCGTGCAGTCCGCGATCTTGAAGACCGGCTGGCTCGGGGCGGGGCGACCTCGCTGAGTCAGGCTGTCGGTACGGGCAATGTGAACCGGAATGTGGCTCCCTCGCCGGGCGTGCTCTCCACCCAGACCATGCCTCCATGGCGTTGCACGTAATTGCGTACGATCGTCAGTCCGAGACCGAACCCCAGCCCCGAGCTCTGAGCTGACGGCCCCTGGTAGAATTCGTCGAAGAGCAGGTCGAGCTGGTCCGCAGGAATACCTGGCCCCTCGTCTGCCACGCTGATTTCCACTTCCCCCTTGCGCTGACGCGAGGCGATGCGAACAGTCGAACCCTTCGGCGCGTTGTGTACCGCGTTCGTGAGCAGGTTGGTGAGGATTCGTCCGAACGCGA
>JBHELG010000083.1:0-2624 GCA_046263195.1 Nitriliruptorales bacterium
GCAGAGATCGCGAAAGTCGCGACCGCCACTCGCGCTCTGGCGCGATCGGTTCATGCGCCGTCGTCACTGGCAGTCCGGGCCTGGTTGGCAGCTGGGCGTCCGCCTTGACGGTAGGCGCGGAAGCGAAGTTCGCGCGGTGGCGCCTCGAGGGGGGTCGACCTCGCCACGGCGAGGCGTCGGCGAGACACTCGACGGTGCCGACGTTGTGCTGCGCGCGGCGATCGACAGCCGGGGGGCTCGGCGCGAGGGATGCGAAGAGACGCGCGATCGCCTCGCTGTCTCCGCATGTCGGGCGCCGCTCGGGAGCTGCGGGGCCGCAGTCGACGATCGGTCGAGAGCGGCCCAATTTCGTCGAACGGCACGCCAACCATGTCCTCCAACACGAACGCGAGCCGCTCCGCTGGCGAGCGAGTGCGAGCACGACGACACGCCGCACGCAGCCAACGACCAGGTCTTTGTGCTCGGCGTGCGGGTGAGGTACGGCAGCAGATGCGTATCCTCGACGCGCGAACTCGGCGAGCGCAGCAGTCGCGGCCGCGCGCATGACCACGATCGTCGCCCATCCCGATGGCTCAAGGCGCTTGCGTCAGTGCGCCAGACGGCGAGACAGCGCCGGTGCTCATCAGAGCCTCGTCCAGCCAGTCACCTCGCGTCACATCCCTTGGCCGCGCTCCGTCATGACAGCGACGAGCGAAACGACGGACCCATCGCCAAGGGAGTATCCGCATGTTCACTGCCTACATCCTTTTCACCGTCCTAGCCGTTGCCATGACCGCCTACGCCGCTTACGTGGACTTCACCGGTGCCGAGTGGGTCCTCGACAACATGACGAAGTACGGCGTGCCGGGCTCGTGGCTCTTCCTACTCGGTGTCCTGAAAGCGGCAGGCGCGCTGGGCCTCCTGGTGGGTATCGGCGTCCCTCTGGTCGGCGCTGCGGCTGCGATCGGGCTTGTCGCGTACTTCGCTGGCGCCGTCGTGACCGTCGTCCGCTCCCGTTGGTACTCGCACATCGGCTACCCGGTGCTCTTTCTCCTGCCGTCCGCAGCATCGCTCTCGTTGCTGCTGGCCTCGTCCTCAATATGAGAGTTGCAGGGCATAACTGGGGAGCGGCGAATCCCACGCCTTCGAGCAGGATCTGCGCACGGCCAAGATGATGGCCGGACAGTGGCGGTTAGGGAGACGGGTGGTGACGTGCAGGCAACCGGAAGTGCGTTGCTCCCGGGTTCGTCCCCATCCTGGCGATCGTGGACTCATCTTCGCCCTCGAGGTTCTTGGCTTCCGGAAGGGGATGGGCGTAAGCGGTGTGCTGAGTCGGCGGTTGACCTGGGCCGTCGTCGCGGCGCTCGCTCTGATGGCCGCCGCACGCTTCGTCCCCCTAGCCGCTGGTGCTACCGGTAGCGGCTGCGCGGTGAGGGCTACCGGGCGGTTGCGGACATGAGCACGGAGGTCGGGTCGCGGTCGAAGGAACGGACCGACTGATCGTAGGCGATAGTCGTGTCGGCCTTCGTGTGGCGGGCGGCCCGCTGCATCTCACGGAGCGGCACGCCCTGCTGCAGACCGATGGTGATGTAGGAACTTCGCAGCGCGTGGGGCGTCACGTGGGCTCTGATCCCAGCGGTCTTGGCGAGCCGGACAAGGATCGCCGCGATGTTGTGACGGCGCATGCGGTTACCCCAGCTGTTGTGCAGAAGCGGCCCCTCACTGCGGCCGTCTACGACCTGATCGATGGCCTGCCAGGTTCGAGGGTTGAGCACGATCTCCGCGGGCTTGTCGCCCTTGCCGAGGATCCGAAGCGTCGGCTGGTAACGGCTCCCGCCGAGGTCGGTGACGTCAGAGTTGCAGACCTCTGAGACCCTCAGGCCATTCAGGGCGAGCAGGCAGGTCATCGCGTAGACGTCGCCGCCCTCGTCCTCGGCGGCGACCAGCAGATCGGTGAGCTGGTTGCGGCCCAGCCACGGCTGCGGTGTGGGATGACGGGTGGGGCGGCGCATGCGCGCAGCGGGGTTGCCGACGTTGAACTCCTCATCCTCCAACCACCGGAACCAAGAACTCAGCGTGGAGATCCGCCGATACAGCGTGGCGTTCGCAGGGCGCGGCGCACCAGTTTCGAGTTGGTGCAGGTACAGCTCGAGGTGCATGCGACGGACCTCGCGGAAGGGGTGGAGGCCGTGGGTCCGGCAGAAGTCGAACCAGCAACGCAAGTCGGTGCGGTAGCCGCGTCTGGTTTCCGGTGAATGGAAGCCGGCGAGGAACGACCCGGCCAGCTGGCGCGCCTCCTCCCACGTCGGACCGTCCTCGAGCAGAATCGTGCTGTCGGATTCGACCATCGTGTTCTCCTTCATCGGAAGGAGAACGGCCTACACCCAATTCACTCTGTTGGCCGGGGATACCGGGAGCCGGTGGTCAGGTGCGGTCCGGCCCGTACCAGAATGCGGTCGACCCGTAGGTCGCTGGCCACTCGTTGCCGCCTCCATGCTCGATGCCGAAATGCAGCCTCGAGTGGAACGGCACGGCGTCGGCAATCATGACACGATAGGCCGAATCGCACTCGAAGACACAACCTTGGCCCTGGCGCTCGTGGGCCGGATGGCCGTTGGCGAAGTAGGAGAAGGGCCCACGGTCGA
>JBHELG010000084.1:0-101572 GCA_046263195.1 Nitriliruptorales bacterium
GTCGCAGCCCGGACTTATGCGTGGTACTCGATCCGGCTGGGAACATTCCAGCCGCAGGGCTACGACCTCTGCGCCAGCGTTGCGTGCCAGGTTTTCCGCGGACGCGACCCCGTCGAGGCGACCGGCGGCGAGCGTTGGGCCAACGCCGTCGCCGCAACCGACGGGGAGGTGCTCCTCGCTGGCGGCGAACCGATCCTCGCGCGCTATTTCTCGTCTTCCGGCGGTCACACCCGGCGCAACGAGGAGGTATTCCCCGACGAGGGCCCCAAGCCCTACCTGCAAGGCATACCTGACCCCGAGGATGCGGGTTCGCCGCTGCACCTGTGGCAGGTGCGCTTCACCCGCCCCGAATTCGACGCCATACTCGCCCGCGGCCAGACCCTCTCCGGGGCCGTCCCCAGCGTCAACGTCGCGGTCATAGCGGCAGGGGGCGGCGAGCCCGACCGTGTTGCCGTGACCGGAGCCAACGGAGCCACCGTGGAGGTGACGGCGAGTGACTTCCGGCGCTTCGTCTCGGACGTAGCCCCGCGCCTGTTCCCGGATCGCTTCCCGTCGGCTCGAAGGGACGGGCTGCGGCTGCCCGAGACCCTGCCCTCCAGTCGGCTCGCCTTTACTGTTACCCCGGACGAGATCGTTGTCGACGGAAGGGGATATGGCCACGGCGTCGGCATGAACCAGTACGGGGCAAAGGGCAAGGCGGAGGCCGGTATGACCTACGAGGACATTCTCGCTGCGTACTACGGCGGCTTGCGACCCGTCAGAGCCGCGGGCATTCCCAGCCGGGTTCGCGTGGGAGTCAACAGTGGACAGGCCTTCCGCCTACGAGCCGACGGTCCACTGAGAGTGCTCGCTGGAGACCAGCTCATCACTGACCGTGGCCTCGGTACCTGGAGGGTGAGTAGACGTGCGGATCGAGCCGTGGAACTGGAAGCCTCCCGCGGTTACGGGGCTCCGCTCATCGCTTCGCCGACGCAGACCCGTGACGCTACCCCGTGGGAGGTGGAGGTCGTGATCCTCGATACGGTGGTGAACAAGGCGGCCGAGCTGTTCCTCGTCGTCAGCGATGAATCCGGGATCGAGATGGTCAAGCGCCGCATCGGAGTCGTCGAACCTGGTCGCCGACCCGTTCCCTTCGATCTTGACGCGGAAGGTGGGGCTCCGCTACCGCCCGGCCGCTATGCGGTGGAGCTGCGCGCCGTCGATGAGAGCGGCGCCCAAGCCGGCGCTCCTGTCAGCCTGCACGTCATGCCCGTACTGATCTCGTCGCGTCCGCCGCCGTCACTGCTCGAACCGGCCCCAGCCGCTGCCGGGCCGCATCTGGGACTCGTCCTTGCCGTCGCGGTCGGGGCACTTGCCGGGCTTGCCATCACTCGACGACCAGGAGCGGACACGTGAGCGGCGCTCCGCAGGAGCGAGGAGGGAAGAGCATCCTAGGTCACCCGGGAGACCGGAGGAGCGTCTCAACGTGCCCGGGGAAGGGCCGCAGGCCCGGCGGGCGGGGACATGGAAGACGCCGACGGCAGGCGGGTCCAGCCCAGACAGCAACGGAGTTGGTCCAGTGAGCCGCCTCCACCGAGGCCACCACAGAGAAGCGCACCGTGCGGCTTCGCCGTCCGACCCTCCTGATTCGGCCCGCCCTCCCGGTCAGGCGGCTTCGCCGCCCGACCCTCCTGATTCGGCCCGCCCTCCCGGTCAGGCGGCTTCGCCGCCCGACCCTCCCTGGCCGCCACGCGCCCCAGACTGGCGACACGACGCCCCTGACCCTCCTGATGCCTTCCCGGTGCCATGGACGATCTGGGACGGGATCGGGCTCATCCTGTGGTCGGTCCTCGCTCAGACCATCGTGGCACTGCCCTTGCTAGCGGCAGGCATCGATCCCAGCCAGGGCCTGACAACTTTCATTGTGCTCATTGCCGCTCAGGCACTGACCTTCGTGGGCATCGTCGGATGGCTTCGGGCCCGCGGCGGGTTGTCATGGCGGTTGTTCGGCCCGCTCCGGCCGGCCTGGAGCCATGTCTGGATCGGCGTCGTGATCGGCCTTTCGGGCTTTGTCATCGTCACGCTCATCGTGCTCATCACCGCGGCCGCGTTCGGTCCGCTCCAACCGCCCGAGCAGATCGTGCTCGAACGGCTCACTGAAAGCCCTGCTGCGATGACGCTCGGGTTCGTGGCCGCTGTGCTGTTGGCACCGATCGTCGAAGAGCTCATCTTCCGGGCCGTGCTGTTTCAGGCGTTCCGGCAACGCATGGGACTATGGCCGGCAGTCGGCTTCTCGTCATTCATCTTCGGCCTTTCTCACGTCGAGCTCTACCCTGTCCCTTTCTTCGTGGTGGTCCTCGCCATCTTTGGATTCTTGCTCGCGGCTGCCTTCCATCACGCCGGCTCGCTCGTCGTACCCATCCTCGCGCACGCCGTCTTCAACGGGGTCGAACTGTCCGTCGCTCTCTTGGTGTTGCCCCGATAGGAGCGTGACCAACCAAGGCGCGGGCAGGAGACGCGCTGAGCGGGAGCCCTGGCAACAGCCCCGAGACAGACGTGGGTCCCCGCTCACTACGCTGGCGGGGCATGCTGCCCAGCCCTAGGCTCGCGGGCCGGCCAACGGACATGGCCGCTGATCAGGCGCTGCAGGAGGTGGACGTGGCCGAGGACATCCTCAAGGTCGGCGTCGTGGGCTGCGGAACGATGGGCTCGGGAATCAGTGAGATCGTCGCCCGCAACGGCATCGACGTTGTATTCATCGAGCGTGACGAGGAGAGCGTCGAACGAGGCTACGAACGCATCTCCCACTCCCTCCAGCGGCTTGTGAATCGCGGCAGGATCAACGAAGCAGAACGTGACGAGCTACTCGCGCGCATACGGGGCACGACGAAGTACGCCGCGCTCGGAGAGGCTGACTTCGTCATCGAAGCGGTTCCCGAAAGCCTCGGACTTAAACAGGAGGTCTTCGAGCGGATCGACGAACACGTCCGTGAGGACGTCGTCGTCGCGACGAACACCTCATCGCTGCCCCTCATGGACATCGCGGTCCACAACCATCGTCCGAACCGAGTCGTGGGGTTCCACTTCTTCAACCCCGCACCCATCATGAAGCTCATCGAGCTCGTCCGGACCGTGGTCACCGACGTCGGAGTCATCGAGGCGGCGAAGCGCTTCGCCCAGCGGATCGGCAAGACACCGGTCGTGGTCGGCGACCGTGCCGGGTTCATCGCCAACCAGTTGCTCTTCCCCTATCTCAACCAGGCCATAGGGATGGTGGAGTCCGGATACGCGTCAAAAGAGGACGTCGACGCCGCCATGCGTTCCGGGGCCGGACATCCAATGGGTCCCATCGCGCTCTCGGATCTCATCGGGATCGACGTCATGATCGGCGTCACCGAGGCGATCTGGAGCCACTTCCGCGAGACTCGCTTCGCCCCCCAGCCCATCCTCCGCCAACTCTCGATCGCCGGCTTCCGAGGCCGTAAGAGCGGCCGCGGCTTCTACCGTTATCAGGAGCCGGGGTCATCGCAGATCGTCGACGACGGTCAGGTCCGGGCTCCAGCCGAGCCCGAGACGATCGCCTCCTGGCGCAGGGTCGGAGTGGTGGGCACGGGCCTCATGGCGACACGCATAGCGCAGGTCTGCGCTCACAATGGCTTCGACGTGCTCGTCCGGGGTCGCGCCCGACACAAGGCCGAGTGGGTCATCGATGAGATGTCGAAGGGCCTGCAGAAGGTCCTGGACAATGGAGAGCTCGACGAGGACGCACGCGCAAGCATCATCGCGCGGGTAAAGCCCACCGTCGACTTCGAGGACCTCAGGGAGTGTGACATCATCCTGGAGGCCGTCAGTGAAGATCTCAGGCTCAAGCAGGAGGTTTTCGCCGCTGTCGACATGATCGCGAAACCAGATGCGATCCTCGTGACGACGACCTCGAGTCTCCCCGTCATCGACTGCGCCATGGCTACCACACGTCCTGAGCGGGTCCTCGGCCTGCATTTCTTCGACCCTGACGCGGTCACGCGGCTCGCCGAAGTGGTCACGACCGTCCGTACCGCAAGTGACGTCCTGGAACGAGCTCGAGCCTTCGTCGAACGCGTGACCCAGGTCGCGGTGCTCTGCTCCGATCGGGCAGGGTTCATCGTGAACGCACTTCTCTTCCCCTACCTGAACGATGCCGTCCGCATGCTCGAGTCGCACTACGCCACTTCCGAGGAGATCGACACCGCCATGAAGCTCGGCTGCGGCCATCCCAAGGGCCCTTTCGAACTCATGGACCTCGTCGGCCTCGATGTGACCCTGGCGATCATCGAGCGGCTCCACGAAGAGTTCCGACAGCCCTCGTTCACTCCCGCGCCGCTGCTGCGAAACCTCGTCGAGGTGGGCTTCCTCGGCAAGAAGGTGGGTCGCGGCTTCTACGTCTACCCATGACGGAAGACGCCGGCGGCGACACCTCGCAAGGCCTTACTCTCCCCGGCGTCGCAGACGCGACCCCTGTCAGCAGCTTCGACCAGGCCGGCGGTTCACGTCGTTGGCACGAACTCGTTCGCTTCCTGCCCGATGTGGGCCGGCTCCTCGTCGACCTCACGCGCGACGGGCGGGTCCCCCTGCGGGCGAAGGTCGTCGCCGGCCTGCTCGGCGCCTACCTCTTCAGCCCTCTGGACCTCGTACCGGACTTCCTTCCTGGCGTCGGCCAGATGGACGACCTGGCGCTAGCACTCGTGGCGTTGCGTTACCTCTGCCGCTCCGCCGGTTACGACGTCCTCCGCGAACTGTGGCGCGGCTCCCACGACGGCTTCGTCGCGCTCCTCGTCGTCACCGGAGTCGAGAAGTAAGACGGGAAGGGCCCATGACCAGACGCCAGGCATCGCGGGCCCACGAACGGGGTCTCGCCCGGGCCCGGGCGAAAAGGGAAGTGCACCATCGCCTCGAACGCCGTCGGCGAAGGGTCACCGTCGGCGTCGTCGGCCTTCTTGTGCTCCTGCTCGTCGTGACGCTGATCCTGTCCGTCTTTCCCCCGAGCAGGGATGCGCCCACGCTCGAAGACCAGCGAGCGGAGGCCTCTGCGGGAGCCTCCAGCGCTGTCGCCTGCGCTGCTGGCCGTCCCGAGTCAGCCGGGCGCGAGCGCCGTCAGTACGCCGCGCCGGAAGAAGTCCTTCAGCCCACCACTGACTACCGGGCGCGTATCGTCACCTCCTGCGGCACCATCGTCGTCGACCTTTACGAGGACCGCACGCCGAGGACCGCCAATAGCTTCGCCTTCCTCGTGCGAGAGGGCTTCTACGACGGCACCATCTTCCATCGCGTGGAGCCCGGCTTCGTCATCCAGGGCGGGGATCCGACGGGTACCGGTCAAGGGGGCCCCGGCTACGAGGTCGAGGACGAACTCGCCGTAGCCCGACAGGAGGGCTATCCGGCCGGCACGCTTGCCATGGCAAACAGCGGACCCAACACGAACGGGTCCCAGTTCTTCATCACGCTCGGGCAGGTGGGGCAGCTGGCCCCCAACTACACGGTCTTCGGGCGGGTCCTACAAGGTATGGACGTCGTCCATCGCATAGGCGGTCTCCTGGTTCATCGTGATCCTCGGAGCGGACTCCAGGTTCCCGACGAGGTCGTCTATGTCGAGACGATCACGATCGAGGCCGCCTGACCGCGTTCCTCCCCGCCCCGGGCTCCTTCCCCGCAATGAAGGCCCACGAGCAGTCCAAGAAAGGGATTGACGGTGTCTCAGACCTATCCTCAACCTCCCGAACTGGAGATCGATCCACGCCGGCCGTACTCGGCGACGATGGAGACGTCCACGGGCACGATCCGGCTCGATCTGTATGCCGCCGAAGCCCCACGGACGGTCAACAACTTCGTGTTTCTCGCGCGCAACGGCTTCTACGAAGGGGTGCTCTTCCATCGGGTCATCGCGGGCTTCATGATCCAGGGAGGCGACCCGACCGGTACCGGCCGAGGTGGTCCCGGCTACCGCTTCGAAGACGAACTGGATCTCGCTCGGCGCCATGGCTATCCCCGTGGCACCCTCGCCATGGCCAACGCCGGGCCTAATACCCAGGGATCGCAGTTCTTCATCGTGCACGAGGACGCGCCTCTGTCGCCGGACTACACCGTCTTCGGGCGGGTTGTCGAGGGCCTGGAGGTAGTCGATGCGATCGCGACATCGCCCACCGACCGCAACGACCGTCCACTCGAGGACGTCCGAATCGAGGGAGTGAGGATCCACGAGTCCTGAGCATCAACGGCGGCAACGGGGGCTGTGAGCGTGCATGAGCAGCAGCAGCAGGCTGGCCTCGAGCCACGCCGCTCGGAAGGGGTCAGGTTCGCCCGCACCATGACCCGACTCGACGCCAACCTCATCGGTTGCGTGGACGGCGGCGTCATCATGAAGGAGGTGGATATCGCGGCGGGTATCGCCGCGGCGCGGCATGCGGGACGCGTCTGTGTAACGGCCGCAATCGACGAACTGAGCTTCTTCGAACCAGTCCACGTCGGCGACGTCGTCATCGTCCATGCCCGCGTGAACGATGCGGGCAAGACATCGCTCGAGGTCGGGGTGCGAGTCGAGGCTGAGCCGTGGCGTGGTGGCGAGCGGCGCCACACGACGAGCGCCTACCTGGTCATGGTTGCGCTCGATGACCAAGGCCGTCCCGCTGACGTTCCCCCGCTGCTCGCCATGGGTGAGAAAGAGCAGCGCCGGCAAGAACAGGCACGCATCCGCCGTCAGATCCGAAAGGAGCGGCTCGAACGGCTTGGCAGCTACGGGCCTGGCCCCGATCGAGCGCGCTGACGCTCCGAACTCCTGGTCTGCTGCGACTGCCCTGTGGCTTGCCCCGGGGGAGCTGGCTGCGAATACCAGTCCGCTGACCGAATCTGCGTCGTGCCGGAGCAGGCGCCTGAACGAGGGGAGGCCTTCGAAACTACCTTCCCTATTTGTCCTCCCCGGGCCAGGGCGGCAGGTCCTCGAGACGGACGGTGTCCGGCTTCACCCCGCGGTCGTAGTCGCGCATCCGCTTCGGATAGCCGATCTTCGCCGCGTCGTAGAGGGGCGCCCCGTGCTTCTTGCACACCGCCTGAGCCTGACCTCGATCCCTCACCGGCCGCCGCAGGTACTCTCCGTCGCTGGCTACCAGCAGCAAAGTTGTCGAGTAGACGGCGGTCTTCGGTTCAAGATAGCCCTCCACACCTTGGCGGGTACGGATGAACTCTTCGAGTTCCTTGATGCCCCTGTCGAAGCTCGGGCCACCACTCCTCCCAGGAGCCGCTCGTCGGGTCTCTCCTTTGAACCATGCGCGGAGGCGCTCACGGAAGTTCACGAGGCGATCCGACGAGGAATCCGGCCGGGACTACGGGCTCTGCGACCGTGACGCGGGCGTGGAGACGACGGCGGACAGGTAGTTAGCGGCGGGCGCAAGGGGCGCTGCGCGCAAAGTCGTCCGGCCGCCTCCACGTGGAGGGCCTCGACCTTACGCTCGCCCATGACCTCCTCTCAGGGCGTGACCGACGCCTGAGGCTACCAAGAAGGGACGAGACTCGTCTGGCCCGCCCGACTCGCTACGGTGCCGGTAAAGTCAGCGCTAGATAGTGCTGGGAGCTACCTGGGGACTCACGCGACCGAGGGAGGGATGTTCGACTGGCGTAGCGCGTTGCTTCGGCGCCTCGCCCGGCGCTTCCACATCGGGGAAGACGTCGTCCGACACCTGTCGACGTTCCAGCGACTGGGTGAGCGGTTCGAGATACAGCCCCCGAGCGAGATGCTTCCCGTAGGGGCTCGGACGCTTCTGCGGGCTCTGCGCACCCGCGGAGCGGCTCAGATCCGGCCGGAATGGGTGTGGCCGTTCTGGCTCGAGCGTCAACTCGACCCGACCTCGGTCGACTTCGTGCCTCGGGGTCATCTCCCGTTCGCAGCGAACGTCACCCATCGCAACTGGACGGCGGTCGGCAACCTCGACTCGGCCTGGGAGGCGATCGTCGATCCGAGCGGACTCGTCACCCCGATGCCGGACTCCTGGTCCGTCGACTGGTGGATACGTGAGGCCGACCGATGGCATCTACCCAGCCGCGCCAGCGATTTGCGCCAGACGCTGGTCGATAGTACTCCCATGCTGGAGACGACCCTACGGCTCGACAACGGCGCAGCCGTGCATCGCGTCTATGCAGTAGAGCTCGGGACCGGCGAGTTCGTCATAGTTGAGGTCCTCAACCGCTGCTCGGTTCCCCTGGAAGTGGCCTTTGCCCTGCGCCCCTACAACCCCGAGGGCCTGGCAGTGGTCCAAGAGGTCGAGGTCACCGGGGACGTGGTGATTGCCGATGAGCAGGAAGCACTGGTACTGCTCGCGCCGCCCCTCGGAGGGGTGGCATCCACGTACCACCTTGGCGATGCGTTCCACGCCCTTCTCGCCGGGCATGTCAGGCAGCCTCCGCTCAAGGTGAACGACCCATCAGGACTTGCCCATGCTGCCGTTGTCTACGCGGTGGAAGCGGGTGGAGTGGTGAAGGTCGGCCTCCCGCTGCCGCCTCGTTCTGGCCTCAGGGCGATGGATTCCGAGCGGGGGCGCGTGCGGGTGTCGCGACCCGAACCCCATGAGCTGCCCGAGGCGGTAGACGTCGTGTCACGGTGGGCTCGCAAGCTCGATCAGGGGCTTGGGGTGCGGTTGCCCGATGACCGTCTCCAGCAGGCGGTGGACGCGAACCGTTGCTACCTGCTACTGCTCCACGATCCCGGCGACATCACGGCCGGTCCCTCCACCTACCACCGCTTCTGGTTCCGCGACGCCGCCTACCAACTCGTCGCCCTCGATCGCTGGGGCTTCCACGCCGAGGCGGCCGACGTGCTCGCCTCGTACCCCGACCGTCAGCACGCGGACGGCTTCTTCTACAGTCAATGGCGGGAATGGGACGCGAATGGGGCGGCGCTGTGGGCGATTGCCGAACATCATCGGCTCACCGAGGACAACGAGCTCATCGATCGTCTCCTGCCATCCTTGAGGCAGGCGGTCAACTGGATCGAGCGCATCCGCAGCAGGGGTTGGGGGGGTAGCCCGGAACTCGAGGGCCTACTGCCGGCAGGCGTCTCTGCCGAGCATCTCGGCCCCTTCGACTACTACTACTGGGACGACTTCTGGTCCCTTCGGGGCCTGCTGGACGGGGCGTATCTCGCCCGTGCCCGCGGTGAGCAGCGGTCAGCTGCCAGGATCGAGGCCGCAGCGGAGCGCTTCCGCCAGAACATTCTCGATTCGATCGCCACCACCCGGTCCCGCACGAATGCAACGGTCATCCCCGCCGGCCCTCATCGGGGTATCGACGCGGGCATGATCGGATCCCTGGCCGCCTGCTCACCGCTCGGCCTCCTCGCGGCCGACGACCCCTGGATCGTGGGGACACTCGAACTTATTCGTGAGCGCTTCTGCGTCGGGGACGCCTTCTACCAGTCGATCTCGCACACCGGTCTGGGCACGTACCTCACGCTCCAGCTTGCCGCGGTCGAACTCGAAGCTGGAGACCTACGGAGCTGGCGCCGTCTCGCCTGGTTGTTGGGAGCGGCCACGTCGACGTTCACTTGGCCGGAGGCGATCCACCCCCAGCTCGGAGGAGGGTGCATGGGAGACGGTCACCATGGGTGGGCGGCCGCGGACTTCTTGAACTTCGTGCGCAACGTACTGGTCTCTGACACCCGCGACGGCGTGACCGCGGCGCTCAGCCTGCTGCCGCCGGAGTGGATGGGACGAGAGGTCGAGGTTCGCGAAGCGCCAACTCACGCCGGGCGGCTGTCGTACCGACTGAGCTGGGACGGCGTGCGGCCCGTGCTGACCTGGGAGTGGACGAGTGGCGGGGGCGTGCTGACAGCACCCGGACTGGACCCGAGCTGGAGCAGCACCGACCCTGCCGGCGAAGCTGTCCTGGCCAGGGTGGCGACACCTCATTAGGGGCTTTACGAAGGCTCCCCTTCACTCGGCGTAAGGTCAGCCCCGACGACGACGGACCACCCAGAACGCGATCGAGGCACCGCCGGCGGTCAGGAGCATCGCGAGCGTCTTCAGCCACCCTGAGATTCGGCTCTCCGTCTTCTCACTCTTGGTCCGGTGCGACATGCCCTCACAGATGAAGGCGTCCACCTCCATCCCGAGCTCGGAGACGGCGGAGTTCAGCGCCGCCTCGACTTTGTAGCCGGACCTGGCCTCTGGCTCGAGCGACTCGAACAGCTCACGTCGCACCGCCCGCTCACCGGTGAGCTGCGGCAGAAGGTGGAGGAAGATCGGGTTGAGAAGAGACCCCCGGTCGAACAGCCCACAGGACATGCCGGCTTCGCCCTCGAGCACAGGACGAGCGAGCCGATCGACATGGTCGGGCTGCAGGCCGGTCAGATCAGCGTCGAGAAAGACAAGCACCTCGGCGTCGGTTGCGGCCACCCCAGCGGCCATCGCCTGGCCCTTGCCTCCCTCCGAATGGGAGACGAGGCGGGCCCCGTGCTCCTCGGCCACCTCAGTCGTGCCGTCGCTCGAGCCGTTGTCTACGACGATCACCTCGTCGACCCGGCTCGCGCTCTTCGCCACATCGACCACCTCGCCGACCGTCGCTTCCTCGTTGTAGGCGGGGATGATGACAGCAACGCGCTCGTCGCTCATTTATCCTCTCCGTCGCTGTCGTAGGCGCCCTAAGACAGCTCGTCTCGCGTCGCTCCTGCGGCCGCTCACGGCACGATCAGGCCTCGTCGGGCGGGCGACCGTCCTCGACCAGCTCGACGAGGACCCCACCCGTCCCCTTCGGGTGGATGAAGGCGACTTGATGCCCACCTCCGCCAGGTCGTGGCCGTTCGTCGATGACTCGAACACCGAGTCTCTTGAGATGTTCGAGCGCCTCTGCCACCGACCCTACGGCGAAGCCCACATGGTGAAGTCCTGGCCCGCTCCGGGCGAGGAAGCGGGCGACCGTGGATTGTTCGCTTGTTGGTGCGATGAGTTGGATGTAGCCGTCTCCGACCGCGAGCATGGCCTCCTCGACCTGGTCGCTTGCGACAACCTCCCGACGGTGCAGCGCGGCCCCGAAGGCCTGCTGCCAGAAGTCGATGGCGGCATCGAGATCCGTCACTGCAATGGCGACCTGATCGATGCGGTTCAGCTTCACGTCCCCTCCTCCGAGTTCACCCTTGCTCGGGCGGCCAGACCTCATCGTGCCGGGTGGGGCGAGGACACGGCACCACCTGGCCGTCCGTCCGACGGTCACCCCTGCCGTTGAAGGCTCCCCCTACCATGAGGTTTTGAGCCAGGAAATTCTGTCCCGCCCGCGGTCTTGGCCGAGCCTTGACCGCTCGCAATTCGAAACGCGAAGGAGCGCACAGTGACCACGGAGACCGTCATCGTTGGCTACGCCCGCACACCGATCGGCAAGTTCGGCGGTGGCTTCAAGCCGCTGTCCGCGATGGACCTGGGGGCCGAGGCGATCAAGGCTGCACTCGATCGCGCCGGCGTCTCCCCCGAGCAGGTCGGCTACTGCATCATGGGCCACGTCATCCAAGCCGGCCAGGCGGAGATCACCTCGAAGCAGGCGGCGGTGAGCGCCGGGCTGCCCATGGAGGTCCCCTGCACGACCACGAACAAGGTATGTCTGTCGGGCATGACGGCCATCGCCGAGGCAGACCGCCACATCCGCGTCGGTGACTTCGACATCGTCGTCGCCGGAGGGATGGAGTCGATGACGAACGCCCCTTACCTCCTCCCCGAGGCCCGCTTCGGCTACAAGAGGGGCTCAGGCGAGATCCTCGACGCGATGATGTGGGACGGGTTGACCGATCCCTTCGAGCACAAGCCGATGGGGGCGGTCAGCGACCCCCCGAACGAAGAGCTCGGGATCAGTCGCGAGGATCAGGACGAGTTCTCGGTCGAGTCCCACCAGCGCGCCGCCGACGCCTGGAAGAACGGCCGCTTCGAGGGGGAGGTCGTCCCCGTCGAGGTGCCGCAGGACAAGGGCGACCCCCAGACGGTGGACCAGGACGAGGGCTTCCGCTCGGACGCGTCGCTCGACACCATGAGCAAGCTGCCGGCTGTCTTCACCCAGGACGGCACGATCACCCCCGGCAACTCCTCCCAGGTCTCCGACGGCGGCGCGGCCGTCGTGCTGACGACCCGGGAGAAGGCCGAAGAACTCGGGCTCACCCCGCTCGCTACCATCAGAGGCTGGGCCACCACGGCCGGACCGAAGAACTGGCTGCACAATCAGCCCGGTGACGCGATCCAGAAGGTCTCGAAGCACCTCGACCTCGACCCGGCCGGATACGACCTCTACGAGATCAACGAAGCCTTCGCCGCGGTCGTGATCCAGGCGATGCGCGACCTCAACATCTCCCGGGACAAGGTGAACGTGAACGGCGGAGCCGTCGCCATCGGTCACCCCATCGGGTGCACGGGCACCCGTATCGTCGTCACGCTCCTGCACGAGCTGCACAATCGGGGCGGCGGCCGGGGCGTTGCGGCCTTGTGTGGCGGTGGCGGTCAGGGAGACGGGCTCGTCATCGAGGTCGAGGGCTGAGTGGCCCCAGCGCCCAGGACGATCCGGCCATCCCAAGGCTGATCCGGGCACTCGAGGACGGTGAGCGGCGCGCGGTGGCGCGTCTGCTCACCGTCATCGAAGACGGGAGCTACGAGCAGCTCGGGGAGGTCGTGCGCGGCCTCTACCCCCGCACCGGCAAGGCTCGAGTCGTCGGCATCACGGGAGCTCCGGGGGTCGGCAAGTCGACGCTGACGAACGCGCTCGCCGCCAAGCTCCGCAAACGAGGTCGTGCGGTGGCCGTCGTGGCAGTCGATCCCTCCTCTCCCTTCTCCGGGGGGGCCCTGCTCGGCGACCGGGTACGCATGCAGTCGCATCACGCCGACCCTGGCGTCTTCATCCGGTCCATGGCCGCGCGGGGGCACCTCGGAGGCATCGCCCTCGCGACCCCGCAGGCGGTGCTCGTCCTCGATGCGGCCGGATACGACGACGTCGTCATCGAGACCGTGGGGGTCGGGCAGTCCGAGGTCGAGGTCGCCTCGACCGCCGACTCGACCGTCGTTTGCCTCGCCCCCGGCATGGGCGATTCCATACAGGCTGCGAAGGCGGGGATCCTCGAGGTTGCCGACGTGTTCGTCATCAACAAGGCCGACCAGGGGGGGGCGGGCAAGACCGAGTCCGAGCTGCGATCGATGCTCGAGCTGGGACATGAGCTCGGCGGGAACGGCTGGTGGCCGCCCATCGTCCGCACGGTTGCGGTACGGGGGGAAGGGCTCGACGACCTGGTGACGGCCCTCGAAGAGCACCGCGCGTACCTGGTGAGCAGCACGCGACTGCTCGAACGGCAACGACAGCGCGCCCGCCACATCGTCCGCGAGATTGCCACCTCGAACGTCCGCCAACGCTTCGAAGGCCTCACGTCCAGTGAGGAGAACGATGAGCCCCTGCTCCGGGCTCTGGCAGAGAAGGTAGCCAGTAGGGAGCTCGACCCTTATACGGCCGCCGACCAGCTTCTCGACTCGCTGAGCAGGAGCGAGGGGGAGCGCCGGCCGCAGGCCGGCAGGCGGCAGGGTGGTATGGGATACCTCGACGCGAAGGCGGACGGCTGATGGACGTCACCCCGGGCTCGATAGTCGTCTACTCCGACGTCAGCTGTCCTTGGGCTCACCTCTCCGTCGCACGACTCCATGCTGCCCGCCGCCACCTGGGCCTCGAAGACCGGGTCGCCTTCGACCACCGGGCGTTCCCACTCGAGCTGCACAACCGGAGACCCACCCCATGGCGGATCCTCGCCGCGGAGATCCCCGTCATCGGGGCGCTTTCTCCCGAGGCGGGCTGGCAGATGTGGCAGCGGGAGCCTTGGGAGTGGCCGGTGACGACCCTGCTGGCGCTTGAAGCGGTGCAGGCCGCGAAGGAACAGGGATTGCATGCCAGCGACCGACTGGACCGAGCGCTACGCGTCGCGCTGTTCCGCGACAGCCGCTGTGTCGCGCTGCGCCATGTCGTCCTGGAGATCGCCGCAGTCACGGAGGGTGTGGACGACGCCAAGCTCCGCGAGACTTTGGACGACGGGCGCGCCCGCAGAGCCGTCATGGATCAGTTCGAGGCCTCCAGGTCGGAGCAGGTTCTCGGAAGTCCCCATCTATTCCTGCCCGACGGCTCGGAGGTTCACAACCCCGGGGTGGAGATGCACTGGGAGGGTGAGCACGGGAGCGGGTTCCCGGTCGTTGATTCCGACGATCCCAGCATCTACGAGCGTCTGCTCGAGTCGGCTGCCGAGGCCTAGTCATGTCCGTTCGGCCTGCTCCTCGATCAGGGCCAGGACGCTGCGAACGTCGTGTTCGGTGGTGAGGAGGTTGCCCACCGCGAGTCGCAACGCGAAGCGTCCGTTGATCCGGGTGTGAGAGAGGTAGGCCTGACCGGTCCCATTCACCCGCTCGAGTAAGTCCGCATTGCGAAGGTCGGCCTCCGCGCCGGAGACCCGATCGAACAAGGCCCGGAAGCAAACAGTCGAAAGTGTGGTCGGGGCGACCCGTTCGAAGAGAGGGCGGGAGTCGACCCACTGCGCGGCGAGACGGGCAAGTCGAACGTGCTCACGGATCCGCGCGGCGAGCCCCTCCCGTCCGAAGTAACGTATGACCATCCAGAGCTTCAGGGCCCGGAATCGCCGTCCGAGTTGCACGCCCCAGTGCATGTAGTCCTCGACGCCATCCTCCTGCGCAGGCAGATAGTCGGGACCAGCCCGAACGTTCGCTTCAGCGTCGCCGGGTCGCGCACGTAGAGCACGCTGCAGTCGATCGGGGTGAAGAGCCATTTGTGAGGGTTGACGACGAGCGAGTCGGCCCTGTCGACGCCTTCGAGCACCCAGCGCAGCTCGGGGACGACCGCCGCCAATCCGCCATACGCCCCGTCGACGTGCAGCCAAAGGCCGTGCTCTCTGCACACCTCAGCTATGAGGGGCACTGGATCGATACTGGTCGTCGAGGTCGTACCCACGGTGGCGACCACTGCGAACGGATGCCAACCTGCGGCGATGTCCTCCTCCACAGCGAGGGCGAGTGCGGCCGTGTCCATCCTGAAGACGCCATCCGTGGTGATCTTGCGCACGCTCTGCTGCCCGAGTCCGAGGGTGATGGCGGCCTTCTCGACTGACGAGTGCGCCTCCGTCGAGGCGTAGACGCGCAGGCGGGGGACCTCCGGGCGTCCGAGGAGCCCTCTGACCCGGACGTCGAATCCTGCCTGTTCCCGGGCGGCGGCGAGCGCAACGAGGGTCGACGTCGAAGCGGTGTCCATGATGACGCCTGCGAAGCCCTGCGGCAGGCCGAGTAGTTGCCGTAGCCAGTCGAGCACGGCCTGCTCGAGTTCGGTCGCCACAGGGGAGGTGCGCCACAGCATCCCGTTCACGTTGAGGGCGGCGGTAACGAGTTCCCCGATGATGCCCGGACCTGATGGCGAAGTAGGCGAAGAAGCGAGGGTGATTCCAGTGAGTCAACCCCGGCAGTACGACGGTGTCGAGGTCAGCGAGGATTCGCTGCATCGGCTCCCCCTGCTCGGGGGGGACAGCAGGGAGCCGGGCACGAACCTCCCCCGGTGCGACTGGGGCGAGGACCGGATAGTCACCCACGTCACTGAGATAGTCGCTGACCCAGTCCACAGCGGCGTGTCCCCAGCGGCGTAGCTCCTCGCTATCCATGTCGCCGAGATCAGGCGGCAGGCCCTGCACGGAGTCTCCTGGTCGTGCCGCTATTACGGATTTGATCGCGGCCACTAGCCTGGCACCAGCGACGAAGGGGAGGCGATGGCGTTCTGCTTGCACTGCGGGGCGGACAACCCTGACGAGGCGCGCTACTGCCACAATTGCGGCGTCGAACTCGGGTTTGTCCAGACCCCTACCCCACGTCCAGAGACGGTGGTCGAAGGGGTGCCAAACCCGGATGATCGCGCGCAACGTGCCGCGAGGCCGAAGCCGCAGGCAGGTGGCGGTGATGCCGGAGCCACGGACCCGACAGAGGCCGAGGAGATCTGAGCCGCCGCACCCGCTCCGCCATAGGTCACCCGGCCCTCACCCGAAGCAGCGGCGACACCGAGACCGGGTGAGGACACGAGTACCCTGGCTCCGATGCCTGTCCTCGTCACCGGCCCCGGCTCGACCCTTGGCCTGCAGGTCGCCCGGGTGCTTGCGGCCACCGGGGGGGAGGTCCGCGCTTTCTGCGACCGCGACGCCTTCCTCCACGAGCTGCGACAGCTCGGGATCTTCTGCGCGGTAGGGTCGCTGCTCGACGAAGGCCATCTCGAGACGGCGATGGAGCAGGTGCATACCGTCGTCCATCTGCCGGTCGGGCCGCTCGCAGCCGACCCCGAACGGATCATCGACGAGGCAGCGACGGTGGTCGCTGCGGCAATCGGCGCCCAGGTGCGACGCATCGTGTGCCTGTCGGTCCCGGCCCCCGCCCTCGACGCACCCGACCGCCTGCGTCGAGCGGCCGCCGATGTGGAGCTGCTCGTCGCGGAGGCACCTTCTGCCACGGCCGTGATCAGAGCCTCGTTGGTCGACACCCCGGAACTGCGCGCCGCCCTTGCGCGCACGCCGTTGCGTCGCGAGGCGCTCGAGTGCCTCGTCGCACCCCTGCGGCCGGAGGACCTGGCCGAGCTCATCCATTGGCTCGACGATCGCGACAACGTTGCGGGTGGCCATGACGTGTTCGCCGCCGACGGGCCCGAGGTGGTACCGCTGCGCATGCACCTACGAGCCCTCGGGCTCACCCCCCTGTCAGTGGTTGGCAGGGTCACCGAACGTCTCAGGTCCGGACCCGCACCGCTCCTCAGCGAGGTGTTCGCCACTCCCTGGGCGTCGGTCACGGACATCGTGAGCGCCTGGGAGGCGAGCGGCATCACACCACTCTCACCGCTCGAAGCCACAACGTGACCAGGCTCTGTCACGGTCGAAGATGCGGGCCGCTACTGCTCATGTCCTGTCTCGCCGCCACAGTCGGCCCTGCTGATGCCGTCAACAAGGATTGACAAACACGTCTGGTCAACGTAGGTTGACAGCATGGCGGACACGAGAGAGCTGGCTCAGGCAGCCACGAGTCGCGACCCAGCCGTCGGACTGCGAGCCGTTGCCTCCCTGCGGCTGCTTGTGGAGCAACTGCAAGTACTGCAGGTCGACAACGCGCGCAGCCACGGCTGGTCGTGGCAGCAGATCGCCGACGCTCTCGGCGTGAGTAGGCAGGCGGTTCACAAGCGCTACGCCAGGCGGAGGCTCTAGCGGCGGCAGACCACGCGCGGGGGCTTGCCTGTCGCGAGACGAGGTGGAGGCGAGGGACCGGTTACGAGGCCCGGGAGGCTAGGCGATGTTCGAGCGGTTCACGCAGGCTGCTCGCCATGCGGTTCGGCTTGCCCAACAGGAGGCCCGGGCACTCGGGCACGGCTACCTCGGGACGGAGCACCTTTTGCTGGGCCTGCTCGCCGAAGGCACGGGGGTCGCTGCACGGGTCCTTGCCGAACTGGGCGTCGATCCCGAGACGATGCGTAGCAGAGTGGTGGAGATCATCGGTCGCGGTCCGCCCACCAAACCTGATCGGGAAGCCCTGCGTTCCATCGGTATCGACATCGACCTGGTCCGCAGCAAGATCGAAGAGGCCTTCGGGCCCGGCGCCCTCGAGCGGACCTGGCCGGCCAAGTCCGACAGACGCGGATCCAGGTTGGGCCGGCTGATCGGTCGAAGAACCTGCCGGCAGTCGCAGGCTCCGGGGTACGTCCCGTTCACGCCGAGGGCGAAGAAGGTTCTCGAGCTCAGTCTGCGGGAGGCGCGCCAGCTCGGGCACAACTACCTCGGGACCGAGCACGTCCTTCTCGGTCTTCTCGCCGAGGGGGAAGGCGTCGCTGCCACGCTGCTCGAAGGATCCGGCGTGGACTTCTCGTTGGCAAGGGACAAGGTTCTCGAGGAGCTGGGGCCGAGCGCGGACGCTGGTTGAACGAGTTCGACAGCTTTGTGCCGAAAAGAGCCATGGTGACGTCTTCCCACGACGGGCGCTTTCAACGCGCTCGGCGAACGAGCACGGCTGTGATGATGACGAGCAGGACCCCGAAGGCCCGTGACAGCACCGTCGCGGGGAGGGCCAGCGCCACCTCGGCGCCCAGGAGCGAGCCGACAAGGCCTCCCGCACCGAGGCGCAGCCCGACAGACCAGTCCGTGTAACTGCGACGGCCATGCGTGGCCGCCCCGGCAAGCGCCGTCGGCACGATGACGGCGAGCGAAGTGCCTTCGGCCAAGTGCTGGCCATAACCGAAGCCGATGACGAGCACGGGCACGACGATCGCGCCGCCGCCGATCCCGAGCAGGGCGGAAGCTGTCCCGCTCACCAAGCCGAGGAGTGCGTGAAGGCCGGCCTCTCCAGCTGCCATCAGCGGGGGCTGGCCTCCTGACGGGCCGATCGGGTCGGCGGGGCCGAAGACGAGCAGCCGCAACGCCATGACCGCGAGCAGCAACGCGAAGAGAAGCTGGAGACGCCGCTCGGAGACGCGCGGGAGAAGCGCCGCCCCGAGCTGCACGCCGGCCAGAGCACCGGCAGCGACCACGCCAGCAGCACCCCAGGCGACAGCGCCGCCGAGAGCGAAGCGCAGTGAGCCAGCGAGCGCGGGAACGGTGATCGCCACGAGCGAGGTGGCGTGCGCGACGTGCTGCGAGCGCCCGAGCACGAGCACGAGCAACGGGACGAGCAGCACGCCGCCACCGACCCCGAAGAGGCCTGCGAGAAGACCAGCGGCCAGCCCACCTCCCAGGGGCACGAGCCAGTCGCGCCATGCCGACCCTTCCATCGTGGGGCTCCTCATGGATGCGACAGGCCACCCCCGTTGAGCTCGGGAGGAGTCACGCGGTACTGCCCCTGCGACGCTCCCCCCATTCCTGACTGCGCGGGGCTGTCGTCACGGGAAAGTCTTGGGCCTCCCGAGACGTGTGGTGCGTTACCGGTCGACCTTAGACTCTCCTCGCCGAGACAGGGCATCACGGCGCCGAGCCGGGAGCGTCGCGACCGTCCGGGCGCCAGGGAGGGCAGCGATGAGGGAGTACGTTCGACTCGATGTCGATCCCCAGCGCCGGGTCGCAACCGTCCGCGTGGACCGAGCACCCTTGAACGCGCTCAACCGGCAGGTGTGGGCCGAGATCGCAGAAGCCGCTCGGGAGGCTGATGACCGCGAGGATGTGGGAGCGGTCGTCGTCTGGGGCGGGCCCAGGGTGTTTGCCGCTGGCGCGGACATCAAGGAGTTCCCTGAGCACGACTATCACGACGTGCGGACAGCGGGTCGTATCCTGCACCACAGCCTGGCGGTGCTCGAACGGGTTCCGAAGGTGACGATCGCCGCAGTGAATGGTTACGCCCTCGGTGGCGGCTGTGAACTCGCAATGGCCTGCGACTTCCGGTTCTTGGCCGAGGACGCGAAGCTTGGCCAGCCCGAGATCCTCCTGGGTCTCATCCCCGGGGCCGGGGGCACCCAGCGCCTGCCACGGCTCGTCGGTCTGTCCCGGGCGAAGGAGCTCATCTTCTCGGGCCGCATCGTTGACAGTGAAGAGGCACGAGCGATAGGTCTGGCAGACGCGGTCTATCCGGCTGACGAGGTCTACAACCAGGCCATGTCAGCCGCAGCCCGATACGCAGCCGGCCCATTCGCTCTCCGGCTCGCGAAGCAGGCCATCATGGACGGTATCGAGATGAGCCTCGACGAGGCGCTACGTCTCGAGGCGTCGCTCTTCGCCGAATGTTTCGCTACGCAGGACGCCCGCATCGGCATCCAGAGTTTCCTCGAGCAAGGCCCCGGGAAGGCGACGTTCACCGGACGTTAGGATGCCCCTGCTAGCAGGCTCTCGAGCGACAACTCAGCGGCGTCCCAGGCAGGACGCGAGACGAACAGCTCCGCGTGGTAGTAGCCGCACGCCTCCTTGCTGCTGACGTCCACGCCGGCGCCCGCGAGTTCGTCGAGGGCGTACTGTCGCTCCTCGGCGTGGGCGAACCGGCGCTGCGGGAAGGTGCGCGCCGCGAGCTTCTCGGTGACGAGGCCATACCGGGACAGCGCCTCGGCGATGGGCTCGTAGGACACCATGCGGAGAACGAAAGCCGCTATCCAGGGCGGCTCGACCATGCAGTCGAGAATCCGCTGGAACGTTCGCTGTGAGATGTACCCGATCCCGCCGGTTACGGTGATGAGACCGGCACGAGCGGCGGCGGCCTGAAGGCCCGGGCTGGGCTCGCTGTTTTCGAGGTTCTCGGCGAACCCTTCGTCGAGCAAACCGACCTCCAGCGCGTATCCGACCGCGTTTGACGCGGCGTCGACTCCTACCGAGCCATAGGCCGTGAGACGCCGCCGAGCGGCGAAGAAGGCACGATCGATTGCGGCGAGCTCGAAGCTGGAGAGGTTGTCCGCCTCCCCGGAGGCGTAGTGCGCATAGAGATCCTCCAGGCTCAACTCATGGTTCAAAAGCGTTGCGTTGACTCCGTAGGAGCAGCACAGGTCGAGCACGATTCGCCGGTTCTCTTCCCCGTACGTCCCACGCCGAGCCTCCGTCAAGGTCCGGAACACCCGCTGACCGTGCTGGGGGATCTGGTAGTCGAGGCGGCGCAAGGTCTCAAAATAGGCCCGGGGATCCGGCCGGTCATAGATGTCGTCGAAGCGTGCTTTTCCCGGCTTTACGTGACTGCTTCGACTCACAGCCCGTTCATGCATCCGACCGCTCCTCCTCTTCACGCCCAGCCATGGACCCCCTGACGTCATGCGGCTGCTTCATCAACCTGGGGGCGTGGCGGTCGCAGTCAACAGGAAGTCCCTCGCCGTGAAAAGCTGGTCCTCGCGCCATGCGAAGGCGACGGCAAGCCGAGTTCTCCGCGCTACCATCGCGGACGTGGGCCGTTCGCTTGGGCTGATGATCATCCTGTTCGGGGCCCTCGCGATGGTCGTTGGCCTCGTCATCTGGGCCGGTGGTCTGTCGTGGTTCGGACGGCTTCCCGGGGACATCCGCATCGAGGGTGAACACACTCGCGTCTACATCCCCCTCGTGTCGATGCTCGTCGTCTCGGTCATCCTGACCGTCCTGCTCAACCTCATTGGCCGGTGGCTGTAGGCGGCAGTCGTGAGGTGGCGGCGTCGAGCCGGCCTGCAGCAGCGCCCCGAATGAGGAAGGAGCGACGGAACCGAGAGTGGTGCCGACTCACCCCAGAGCTTCCGTTGGGCACTCGTCACGGACCAGAGTGGGCCTGATAGTCGCTGCAATCGACGGCTGCGGTAGCGTATCCGGCCGCGAGACCGTGGTCGTGGGACCAGCCAAAGGAATGGGCAATGAAGGTCATCGTGCCTGTCAAGCGCGTCCCCGACACCGCCGGCGAAAAGCCACTCGACGCCCACGACTTCACGCTTGACCGAGAGAAGGTCGAGTCGATCCTGTGCCCGATGAACGAGTACGCCATCGAGGAGGCCTGCCGCCTGAAGGAACGCCACGGTGCCGAGGTCACGGTGCTGCTCGTCGGACCCGAGAGCGGGCAAGCGGTGGTCCGCAAGGCGCTGTCGTACGGCCTGGACGCGGCCGTGCAGGTGAGCGACGAGGCCATCCATGGCTCTGACGCCATCGCCACCGCGAAAGTCATCGCTGGCGCCCTCCGGCAGGAGGAGTTCGACGTCGTCATCATGGGCGCACAGGCAACGGACGCGCGCACCTCTATCGTGCCGGCAGCGGTCGCCGAGCTGCTCGGCCTGCCGTCGCTCACCTACGCGCGACGACTCGATATCGACGGCGACAGACTCGTCGTCCACCGGGAGACCGACGAGGGATGGAATGTCGTCGAATCGTCGCTGCCGGCGGTCGTCTCGGTGGTGGAGTCGATCAACGAGCCACGCTACCCCTCGTTCAAAGGCATCATGGCCGCGAAGTCGAAGCCGCTCGTGATGAAATCCCTGGTCGACGTCGGAGTGGACCCGGGCGAGGTTGGGTTCGAGCAGCAGCGGGCGAGGGTCGTCGACGCGCAACCGAGACCCCGCAAGGAGGAGGGCAAGAAGGTCGAGGACGACGGAACCGGCGAGATCGGGGCGAAAGCTCTCGTGGACTGGCTCGTCGAGCAGAAGATCATCTGAAGCAGGGACAGAACCGCCGAGAGCCCGGAGGCGCGAGTGGGCGAGACAGAGTTGCTCGTACTCGTCGATCATGATCGTGGCACGCCACGCAAGGTCACGAACCAGATCCTAACGAAGGCTCGCGAGCTCGCGGCCGCCACGGAGGCGACGCTGGCTGCTGTGGCGTTCGGAGGGCATGCAGCGGAATGTGCCGAGCGTCTCGGCGCCTTCGGAGCGCAGAAGCTCTATATCTGGGACACTCCCCCGGCTATCAACTATGTCACCGTGCCCATGGTAGATGCCCTCGAGGAGATCTTCGCCCGCTCCGGGGCACGCACCCTGCTCTTCCCCTCCTCGAACTTCCTCAAGGACGTCGCCTCCCGCCTCGCCGTGCGGCTCGAGGCCGGGATCATCGTCGATGCCTCCGACCTCGAACTCTCCGACGGAAACCTCACCGTCACGAAGGAGATCTTCGGTGGCGTGACCATCACGAGATCGCAGGTCACCGAAGGCCGTCCCGCTCTCATTGGCGTGAACGCGAACGCCTTCCCGGCCGAGGAGAGCGGCGGGGCGCTTCCCGAGATCGTGGAGCTCGATTTCGAGCTCTCATCGGAGGCCGAGCGGGCGCGTGTCGTAGACCGGGTCATCCAGTTGGAGGGCCACCGCCCCGACGTGTCAGAAGCTGCCGTCGTCGTAGCCGGTGGACGGGGCCTTGGCGATGCCTCAGGGTTCGAGTTGCTCGGCGAGCTTGCTGACCTGCTCGGTGCGGGGGTCGGAGCGTCACGGGCGGCTGCGGACGCCGGTTGGGTGCCTCATCGCCAGCAGATCGGGCAGACCGGCAAAACGATCTCCCCTCAGCTCTACATCGGATGTGGGATCTCAGGGGCCATTCAACACCGTGCCGGCATGCAGACCTCGCAACTCATCGTCGCCATCAACAAGGACGCCGAGGCCCCCATCTTTCAGATCGCCGACTTCGCGGTCGTAGGCGATCTCTACCGTGTCGTCCCGAAGCTCATCGAGGAGATCCGTCGGCGGCAGAGCGAGTAGCGCCCAACTCCTTGTGCGGCAAGGAGTCCTGTCAAGTGGGTGGGACTTATTCCGCGGGGAGCACCTGATGAGCCGGCCGTGGGACCGGCGCAGCCTGCGTCAGCAGCAACGGGTGCAGAGCCTCGTCCTCCGCCACTGGATGCCTGCAGCGGCGTCCTTCAGTTCCTTCTGGGGAGCCCACTTCGCGGCAGCCGGGGTAGACCCGGGAACGGTCGACTCCCCGGCGCGACTGAGGCAGATACCACCCGTCCGCGAGCGCGACATCCTCAACGCTGATGGACCAGGCGGCCCAGGGCTCTTGTTGCGCCCCACCGAGGACCAGGTGAAGGCACGTGCCAACCTGGCCACACTTTGGCACATCGCACGGGACATGCGCGGCGGGGGGACCGCCGGCAAGAGACTGGCGCTGCTCCGGGAGTACCAGCCGATCCACCTGCACCCGAGCGGCCGCGACGGCGAACTCATGATCGCGTACTCCCGGAGTGATCTCGACCGCTTCCATCGTCTCGGTGCTCGAGCTGCCGCAGTGCTGGGGCTCACTTCTTCCGATTATCTCGTTTCCGCTGTGCCTGCCGATGGCACCCTGGCCTTCTGGGGCGTCTACCACCTCGCGCTCGGAGCCTCCATCCTCGCCATTCATGCGCGAGGAACCGGGCAGAGGCTCGAGATCGTGGCGCCCGCGTTCCGACTCGTGCCGGCTACGACCGTCGCTGTGCCCGTCGACGAAGCCGTCGCTCTGGCGGGCGCCCTCCGCCGGGCTGGAACTGAGCTCGAGCGGCTGACAACGGTGGTGCTCGTGGGTCCACCGCCGCCAAGGGTGGAGCGTGACCGGATCGCACAGGCGTGGCGGACAGCCGGGCCACCAGCGGGGGTCCGGGTCGTGGCCTTGTGGGCGCCGCCCGGAGGACGTGCCCTCTGGGCGGAATGTGCGGAGGGGGCCGCTACCGGGGAGGAGAGCGGGCTACACACCTACCCCGACCTCGAGGTGGTCGAGCTTCTCGACCCCGCGACCGGTCGGCCTGTCGCGGCAGGCGGAGACCTCACCTACACATCGGCCGGTTGGCATGGGACCGCACTGATCCGATACCAGACCGGGGACTATGCCGCCGGGCTCCGTACCGACCCCTGTACTGCCTGTGGCCGGACGGTGCCCCGTGTCCAGCCGGAGATCTCACCGGGCGCGTGGGAGCCGGAGCTGCGCAGCGGCGAGCGTTCCGTCAGGGTTGACCTGCGTGGCGCGGGGGCCGCACTGGCCGCAGACCCTGCCGTGGATGCGTGGCTGCTCGAGGTTCGGGGCCCGTCGGGCCGCCGATCCGGTGACGAGTATGTGGTCATGCTCGCCGGTCAGCTCGACAGGAAGCATCTCGTGGATCTGGATCGTCGTCTCGCGACTGCCGTGGGTCAGCCACCGCTCCAACTCATCGTCGCGGATCGCGAGGTTCTCGAGGCTGACATCGTCGAAGTTGGCGGTGCCTTCATCGACGCCCGCTGACCTGGGTGGAAGGGCGGTCTCGGCTTGCCCGGGGAAGGGCCGCAGGCCCGGCGGGCGGGAGATGCAGGACCGCCGGCGGGACAGGTAGCTGGTCACTCCTGGAACAGCGGAACGAGCTCGACCTCGCCGCCCATGCCGACGATCAGCAGCGCGCGAGCAGTATGGACCTGGCGGAGCCGGACGACGATCTCGTCCAGGTCGCCCTCACCGAGGGCGCTCGCGTCGATGTCGGGACGCCGCCACGCTGTGACCTGCACGTCGAGCCGCCTACGCAGCTGCACGGCCAGCGACCCGGGCTGTGGGGCCACGACGATCAGTTCACGCAGCGTGAGGGCTGGGGCCTCCTCGGGTGCTTCCGCGCGGTCTTCACGCAGCACCAGAGCGTAGTGGACGCTCACCGCTCCGGCCGTGAGCAGCAGGGAGATGCTCCAGCGCTGCTCCTCGATCAGGTCCGCCCTCAACATCCCGGACAGCAGCGCGTCGAACAGCTCGAACAGCAGGATGCTGAGAGCCACGACCGTCGTGATGATAGCCCCACCGAAGGCGCCGAAGATCAGCACCCTCCGGGCAAGAGCCGTGCGTTCGGATCGAGCATCGCGCACTCGTTGCTGGATGGAGTACCAGAACCGACTCCAGAGTGGCACGCCGATGATCAGCAGCGTCAGCCCTACGGCGATTACGTCACGTACCCCGCCGGGGGCTTGGATCAGTGTCCGCCCAGGGACCGCCAAGTCGAGGCCGACCATGAGCACGGTGGCGATGCCGCCCGCGGCTGTGAGCATCCCGGCGGCGGCGACCAGATAGCGGTAAACGCGCTCTGGGCCGCTCCACACGCCCGGGGAAGTTGGTTCGAACTCCCCCAGCAGGGCGCGGTGGTAGCCCCACAAGGCGAGCCCGAGGGTCAGTCCGGCGAGCGCGGAGGGCACCACGTCGAAGTGGATCGTCGCCGCTTCATGGTTCGCCTGCAGGACCCAGGCCAGCAGGCGGTGCAGCAGTACGCTGCCAGATACGACGGCGGTCACGGTCCCGGACAGGACGCCCACCAGGAACACGTACACGAACCAGGCCTTCGATGCGACGTCACGACGACCCACCAGCAGGAGGTGCCACCACCACAGCCCCGCACCCACAGCCCCGGCGACGAGAGGCGGCCGCAGCTCGAACGGGAGTGGGTGCCCTGCGAGAAGCGTCTGCGTGCCTGCCGCGGCGTCGTACAGGGTTGCGAGGGAACGAGCCAGGATCCCCGCAAGGGCGACGGCCAGCAGCGCGATCCCCACCATGGCGGCCAGATAGACCTCGGCTCGATCGATTCGTCGCGTGTGTTCCGATCCGAATGGCACCTCGGCGGCGACACGTTCGTGGTACGCCCACAGCACTCCCCATACGAGCAGCCATGCGACAGCCCGGGCCTCATACGGCTCCGCGCCGACCAGCCACAACCCCGACCGGATGGCGGAAGGAACAGCGACGGTGAGGGTCACCCCCCGCAGGGCGGCGAGGTACAAGCGCCGAGCAGGCGAGTTGCGCTCGCTGAATGCTCGCTGCACGTCTCGCTGCGCCGCCTGCCACGACAGGACCCACACAGGAAGACCCACCACCGTCAGCGACAGGCCGAGCGCCAAGCCTCGTTCCGATTCACTCACGAGCGTCCGGCCCCCGAACGTCTCGAGAGCCACCCGGAGTACGCCCGACAGGCCAGACGCGGTGAGCAGAGCGCCGAGCAGGGAGGAGGAATAGAGGAACACCTGACGAAGCGTGTGGTGGCTTCTGCCGGCCTCCGCGCCGCTGGTGCCGTCGGAACGCTGGCGGACCACGAGAACGACGATGACGATGCTGACGACGACCAGGACGGGCAGGAGGCGCAACACGATCAGGCCGGGCACACGTCGTAGGGCCAGAACATCTCGGCGATGCCCCAGGTGGCGTCGACTCGCTCGACGACGAACACCTCCCGGTGGTCATACCCTCCGCCCCCGAGCGGCGGCTCCCCGTAGAACTCGGTGATGCGGACCCTTACCTCGACGGTCTCGTCGTCGATCTGACGCGTTCCGAGAAGGTCGGCCTCGAAGGTCAGACGCTCCTCGGAGAAGGGGGGACGTCGTCGTGGCTCCTCCCGCTCGCAGCGCTCACGCAGCTGGGGCGTGTACGTGTCACGGAGCGAGGCGGAGTCCCCTTCGGCCACCGCACGCAGATACCGCTGCACGACGGCCTCTGGGCTTCCGGGCGGGAGGGCGGGGGGCTCTCGGACGGTGGCGACCACGATCGCGACGATGGACACGACGAGAACCAGGGCGACGGTCCCGCTGAGCCAACGAGTCGAGGGCGCGACGGCGTTCCCCCCTACCGGACCAGGTGACAACGATACTCCCCGCGAGCTCCCACCCGCGCAGCTTTACTTCCGAGCCTGTCCACGCCGATGCATGCGCCCCCCCTAGGCTGTCGCGGCCGGCGCGTCTGGTATAGCGCTCCCCCTTGGAGCGCAGACGATGTCGATGCGATGCCAGGCGTTGTTTGCGTACCCCTTGAAGTTCCACAGGGGCGCGACTTGCTCTGGCTGGCTGTTGCCTGCGGAATCGAAGGCACGCACGGCAATCCGATGACGGCCGGGAGACAGGTCGAGCTCTGCCTGCCACAGCGTCCAGCCCCACGGTCCCGAACGGGTCAGCCCCGTGGCAGGACTCCACCTAGCGCCCTCGTCGCTGGTGACTTCCACTCGCTCGATGCGACGGCCTGCGCCCGACAGGGCATATCCCTCGAATCGCGCCCGGCCAGATGGGAGTACAGCCCCTTCAGTGGGACTGCAGATGACCGCGTTCAGCGTGAGTTCGCCCAGCATCGTGCCCTGCTCCCAGCGCACGTTGTCCGCGCTGATCTCGGGCGGGAACAGGCGATAGGCGCGCTGCTGGTAGTAGTTGATGGAGGGCTCCGCAATCGCCTCGATCCGGGCCAGCCACTTCACGCTGCGAGCGCCGATGTAACCGGGCACCACCAGACGCAGCGGGAAGCCGTGCACGGGCAGCAGCGGCTCGTCGTTCATACGGTCGGCGAGCAGCACCTCCCCCCCCAGGGCCTTGCCGAGCGGGATGGACCCCCCGAAATGCTCACTCGGGGCGTTCGGATGGCCAACCACGTCCGATCCCGCAAAGGCCAGGTGCCGCGCGGAGGTGGATGGCTGGGCTGCCGCGAGGACATCGTGCAGCCGCCACCCCGACCAGAGCACGTTACTGACCGCATCGACTCCCCAAGGCGTCTCCGAGGGGATATCGCTGACAGCCATGAGCTCCCGGCGCCGGTTTCCGGCGCAGCACAGCGCCGCCACCACTTCCACGCGCTCGAAGCGATCGGCCAGGACCGCCAGTGACAACTCCAGCGGTCGCTGCACCAACCCCTCCACTCGCAGGCGGAGGTCGTCAGCAGCCAGGAGTGGTATCTCCGCGTGCGCCCGCACGAACACCATCTCGGTCGGCGTAATGAGATGGTCCACGAGCCGGCCCCGTGGGGCCCCCGCGTTGAGGGGTGCCTCCTGGTACACGACCATGTCCGAGGCCTTGCCTGACGGCAGCGACATCTCCCCCCTCCTCCCTTCGGAGCGCCTCTCCGCAAGGGCCCGTCGACTCAGCCCATGGTGTTCGCGTGTTGCGGTTCGATGTGAACGATCACGCGCTCCGCCTGCGGCTGCTTGTGCGGGTACTCGTCCTCGTCGAGGTACTTCTGAGCCAGCAGGTCGATGAACTCCTTCTGCGGGTCGTTTTCGACCTCGACGACCCGACCCCGCACCTCCAGATATCGGTAGGGGTTCTCCGGGTCCAGGATCGAGACCGCCACCCTGCCGTCGCGTTGCACGTTCTCGTACTTCTGGCGCTGTTTCGTCGTGCTGATGAGCAACTTTTCGTTCCGCCACAGATACCACACCGGGTGGGACTGGGGCTCCCCGTCGTGACCCAACGACGCGAGATGCGCGAACCCTCTCTTGTCGAGCAGGTCGGCATGACTCTCCGGGATGACATCGGCTGGCATGCTCTACCTCCTGTCCCTCGACGTCTCCATCCTCCCCCTGCCAGGTCTCGAGGTCGAGCCGCTGCAGCCGTGCTCCCCTGACACGACCCCCAGCCGGGCAGCGGACGCCGCACCTCTCTTCCCGGTACCGTCCCTTCGACGCACAGGACCGGAAGCACATGATCTACCTCGACCATGCGGCGACGACCGTCCCACGAGACGAGGCACGCCAGGCCCTGGACCGCTGGCTCGATCCCCGCTCGATGGTGGGCAACGCCTCCTCAGCGCACACCGCCGGGCGGCGGGCGCGACTCGCGGTGGAGCAGGCCCGCGAGCAGATCGCTGCCGCCCTGGGAGCGTCCCCGGCCGACGTCGTATTCACCTCAGGGGGTACCGAATCGGACAACCTGGCGCTCAAGGGCCTCGCCTGGGCCGCAGCAGAGCGGGGACGGCGCCACCTCGTGACCTCCGCGGTCGAGCATCCTGCTGTCCTCGACAGCCTCCGCTGGCTGGCGGAGCACGACGGCTTCACGCTGAGCGTTGTCCCCCCGCAGCGAGATGGGCGAGTCGATGTGGAAAGGGTGCTCGGAGGGGTGCGCGAAGACACGGCCGTCGTTTCCGTGATGGCCGCCAACAACGAGCTCGGAGCTGTGAACGATGTCGCCACGCTCGGCCGCGCGCTGCGTGAGCGTGGTATCGCCTTCCACGTCGACGCAGTGCAGGCGTACGCCACACTCGACGTGGACGTGTCCGCCTGGCCGGTCGACGCGCTCGCCCTGTCCGCGCACAAGTTCGGGGGCCCGGGCGGGGTCGGCGTGGCTTACCTGAGGCGGGGCGTTCCCGTTGTCCCCCTGCTGCACGGGGGAGGCCAGGACCGAGGGGTCCGGTCCGGCACCTTCGCGGCTGCGCTCGACGCGGCCTGCGCCGCAGCCGCAGTCGCCGCCGCCGCCGAGCGTTCCGAGCTGAAGGCGCGCCTCGCAGTCCTCGCCGAACGGCTTGCGTCCGCCTTCACTGAAGTCGGCGGGGTGAGGCGCAACGGTCCCAACGATCACGCCTGGCGACTCCCCTCTCACGTCCACGTGTCGGTGCAAGGCGTCGACGCTGAGGCCCTGCTCTTCGCCCTGGATCAAGCCGGCCTGTGCGTCTCCACCGGGTCGGCGTGCCACTCGGGGGCGAACAAGGCCAGTCACGTACTCGCTGCAACCGGGCTCGACGACCTCGCCTCGGTCCGGGCCTCACTGGGCTGGACGACGACGAGTGGGGACATAGACGCGGCAGCGGCGATATTCGCTGAAGCGGTCGCCAAGCTCCGCTCGGTGGGTGGGGGAGGCGTGGCGTGAAGGTCCTCGTGGCCATGAGCGGGGGTGTCGACTCGGCCGTCGCCGCGGCGCTGCTCGTCGATGAGGGCCACGACGTCACCGGTGTCCACCTCAAGCTTTCCAACCTCCCGATCGACGAGCAGGTAGCCGGCCAAGGTTGCTGCACCTTCGACGATGTTCAGGACGCACGACGCGTGGCGCAGGTGCTTGGTATCCCCTTCTACGTCTGGGACCTCACCGACGTGTTCAGCAGGGAGGTCGAGCAGCCCTTCACGGCGACGTACGCGCGGGGATGGACCCCCAACCCGTGCATTGCGTGCAACCGGCACGTGAAGTACGGGGCGCTGCTGTCGCGCTCACGCGTGCTCGGCTTCGATGCGCTCGCCACCGGTCATCACGTCCGCCGCCGTAGGGGTCACGATGGTGGCTGGCGCCTCCTACGGGCGGCCGATCGTGCGAAGGATCAGACGTACGTGCTGTACGTCGCCACTCAGGAGCAACTCGCTCACTCGTTGTTCCCCGTTGGCGAGCTCCTAAAGGAGGACGTGCGGGAGGAGGCGGAGCGGCGCGGCTTGCGTGTGGCACGCAAACGGGACTCCTACGACATCTGCTTCGTCCCGGGCGGGGACACCAACTCCTACCTCCGCACCCGTCTTGCCCCCGGATCTGGACCCATCCTCGACGTCGATGGGAGGGTCCTCGGCACACATGAGGGCGTCTGGCGCTACACGGTCGGCCAACGTCGGGGACTGGGCCTGGGGAACCACGAGCGGCGCTACGTCGTCGCCCTCGACGGCAAGCGGAACACCGTGCTGGTTGGACCACGGGAGGCGCTGGCATGCTCGTGGATCGAGCTCGCCACTGCCACCTGGGTGAGCGGCAAGGAGCCACACGGCCCGGTGGCCGCCCAGATCCGTGCTCATGCTGATCCGATCGCCGCGGTCCTGTCCCGTCGTGGGAGCGCATGGCGTGTCAACTTCGAGCACCCTCTGGATGGCGTGGCCGAAGGTCAGGCATGCGTGCTCTACTCGGGCCAGGACGGTGAGGAGTGCCTGGGCGGCGGAAGGATCGTCGCAGCGGAGCGACCCGACGTGGCAGTGGAGAGTCCCTTCCCCGACCAGGACCGATCAGGCTGCTGCCCGTAAGATCGGATCAGACCGAGCACCCTCAGCGCCCCCCGGGTTGGCGACGAAGACGCCGGGAGGAAGGGCCTGACGGAAGGCATCTCAGGTGGCACAGGTTGAGCTCACCGAGCTCGAGGTCATCCGAAAGTTCTCTGTCGCAACGCGTGGAGCGACCGCGCCACTGGAGGAGGTCGTTGAAGCCCTCCGCGCTGACCTCGACGCCCTGACGCAGGATGCGCCCACGGCAGGGATCGGGGCGGAGGCGGAGAAGTCGACTGGCCGGAGAACGGCGACTCAGGCCTCACGGCGGAGGGCAAGCGCGAAGAAGACGACCAGTGGGGGCAGCGGAGGCCGCAAGCGGTCCCGGGTGAGCTGAGGATGGTCGAGGTCGCCTCCTCCGTACAAGCAGCACGTCGTCGCCACGACGAACTCACCCGGGAAATCCACGAGGCCAACTACCGCTACTACGTCCTTTCGGATCCGATCCTGTCGGACGCCCGCTACGACGAGCTTCTGCGCGAGCTCATCGCCCTCGAGGACGCCTATCCCCAGCTGCGCACGCCCTCGTCGCCCACTCAGCAGGTCGGGGCGCGCCAGGACAGCGCCTTCGCCGAGCATCGTCACATCGAGCAGATGCTCTCGCTCGACAACGTCTTCGACGTGGTGGAGCTCACCTCCTGGAGCCAGCGCGTGGAGCGGGCGCTCGAGTACTTTCCCCGCTGCGTCACCGAGCTGAAGGTGGACGGGGTCGCCATGTCGCTCACATACCGCCATGGAGTCCTCGCGGTGGCGGCGACCCGCGGGGACGGCGTGGTCGGCGAGGACGTCACGCATCAGGTCCGCACCATCCGCAACGTCCCCTACCGGCTCTCCGTCCCCGATCCCCCCGCCACCGTCGAGATCCGCGGTGAGGTCTACTTCCCGCTCGCCTCATTCGAACGCATGAACACGGAGCGCATCGCCCGGGGGGAGGCAGCCTTCGCCAACCCTCGCAACGCCGCCTCGGGAGCCCTGCGCCAGAAAGACCCGGCTGTGACCGCTTCCCGACCACTCGCGGTTCTCTGCCATGGGCTCGGGGCCTACGAAGGCGTCTCTTTCCGTGCCCACTCGCAGACGCTGGAGTGGATGCGTGAGGCGGGCCTGCAGGTGGCCGACGAAACGGAGATCGTCGAGAACCTCGCTGGTGCCATCGATTACATCGAGCGCTGGGCGTACAAGCGGCACGACCCGCCCTACGAGAGCGACGGGGTGGTCGTCAAGGTCGACAGCCTTGCCGAGCGGGCGGAGCTCGGTGCGACCGCCCGTGCCCCTCGCTGGGCCGTGGCCTACAAGTTCCCCCCTCTGGAGCGTGAAACGCAGCTGCGCAACATCGAGGTCAACGTCGGCCGTACGGGAAAGATCACCCCCTTCGCCGTGCTCGAGCCCGTCACGGTCGGAGGGGTGACCGTGAGCATGGCCACTCTGCACAACGAGGATCAGGTCGCCGCGAAGGACGTCCGCCCGGGCGACACGGTGATCGTGCGGCGAGCAGGTGATGTCATTCCCGAGGTCGTAGCACCAGTGATCTCGAAACGTCCCCCCGGCACGGAGCCCTGGCGGATGCCGGAGCGATGCCCCTTCTGCGGCAGCGCACTCGCGCGCCCGGTCGGAGAGGCGAACACATTCTGCCCGAACATCGACTGTCCTCAGCGGCTGTGGGGTTCGCTGGAACACTTCGCCAGCCGGGGCGCGATGGACATCGAGGGGCTGGGGGAAGAGACCGCGAAGCTCCTGCTCGAGGCGGGGCTCGTCAGCGACCTTGCCGACCTCTTCCACCTCACCGAGCAGCAGCTGCTCGAGCTGCCGGGGTTCGCCGACAAGAAGGCGCGCAGCCTGCTGGCCGCGATAGCCGAGGCGAAGACCCGGCCTCTCGACCGTCTACTCGTGGCGCTCAACATCCGCCACGTCGGTCCCACGGTGGCCAAGACACTTGCCCGCCACTTCGGCTCACTCGATGCGCTCATGGCCGCGAATGAGGACAAGATCGCCGCGGCGCCGGAGATCGGGCCGGTCATCGCCCAGACAGTCACGTCCTTCTTCTCGGTCGAACGTAACCGCCGTCTCATCGAGCGGCTGAAGAGCGCGGGGGTCAACACGGAAGCCGATCGCAGCAGGGACGCGGAGCTTCTGGCCGGCTGGACGATCGTACTGACCGGTGGCTTCGAGGGTCTCACGCGCGAGAGGGCGACCGAGGAGCTCGAGTCACGGGGAGCGAAGGTGACTTCGAGCGTGTCGAGGCGTACCTCCGTTGTCGTTGCGGGGGAGAGTCCCGGTTCGAAGCTCGCCAAGGCACGAGAGCTCGGCGTGCCGGTCATCGACGAGGCCGGTCTCGTCCACCTGCTCGAGACCGGTCAGCTGCCCGAGGTGGCACGTGCTTAAGGCTTAGCGGGTTCGGTGATGGAGGTGGTAACTCCGAAATCGCCTACACAAGCAGGGCTGCGGGCAGGCCCCGAAGAGGCCGAGCCCTGGGGGTTTCTGTTCGCGTACGGGAGCCTGCAACCGGGCGAGTGCCGCTGGCCCCTCATCGCCGAGCTCGTAGAGGTGCTCGGACCGGCGACGACCCCGGGGCGTCTCGTCTCGACGCCCATGGGGTGGCCGGCTGCCACCTTTGGGGGTGGCGGCCAGGTGCACGGCACCTTGTTGCGTTCACGCGGGCCGACCGCCGGCCCGGGAGCTGTGGCGGATCACCGACCTCGTCGAGGACGCCGGCCACCTCTTTCTTCGCAGCGTCATTCCAGTCCTCTTCCGCGATGCGGTGCACTGGGCGACTGCGTACGCCTGGAACTGGGCGCGCGGTGCACCTCCCGGCCAGGAGGTGCCGGACGGACGCTGGCGGGGGTCCTAGCGGTACGAGGTCGTTCCAATTCGACTCAGGACGCCGAACAACGAAGTCGAAACCGTCGTCAGGAGATTGGACCACTTCGTCCCTTTAGGAGGCGTTGTCCAATCCTGTGGGTGTCCGTTCAGTCGGGTGGTGGTGGTGAACGTCGGAGGGGTGTTCCGCGTGGGAGGGAGGTCCAGGTGCGGCCGTTTCGGGTGATCGTGAACGCCCCGGTTTGGGGGTCGAGCCGCTGTTTCCAGTTGAGGTCGTGCACGAGCTTGTGCCAGCGGCGCAGCAGCAGGGTGAGCTGGTCGGGATGGTGGTCACCGTCGTCGGCCTGCTCGACCACATGGTGAATGTCCGCCCACGGGGCGGGGCCGGTGGATCCGGGGAAGCGACAGCCCTTGTCCCGCGCTCGTACGGCTAGTCGGATGTCTGCGGGGATGGCGGCGGCTTTGATTTTGGCGGACACGGCCAGGGGACGTGCCCCGTTGAACACCACGACCCGCAGGTCCCCATCCCGCGTGAGGGCTGCGACGGTGGCCGCACTCAGGGTGGGCACGACACCGGGAGCGGCCAGCTCCACCATCCCAGCCGCGGTCGCGGTGACGTTCGCCAGGTCGACGTGGGCGATGAGCAGGGGGCGGGCTCGACGGCGTCTGCCCCGCCCCCACCCATCCAGTCGGTGCAGATGCGCACCAGCCCCTGGGCACGCTGCCTCGCCCTCGGCGAACAGCATCTTCGTGACGGCACGCGTTCGAGCACCCGCCCCGCCTCCAGCAGCATACGAGCATCGGAAGAGACCATGCGGTGCTCGAGTGCCAGCAGCAGCTCCAGGGGCAGGCCTTCGATGACCTCGACCACACCGGCGCGCTGCACCTTGCCGGCCAGGTCCACCGCCTCCGCGGTGGCCCGCTGCATAACCCGTAGCGCATCCGAGAGCTCGGCCAGCAGCCCCGCACCCTCCGCCAGGCTCACCTCCCCCTCAGGTCGGCCGGCAGGCCGGGTTACCGGAGGCTCAGGAGTCGCAGCGCTTTTCATACTTCGAACATGCGTTCACCCAGTGCCATGCGTGAGATCGAAGCCTGAGAAGATGTGGAAAAGTGGCGGGGGGGAGGCGGGTGTCGGGCAGGGGGCCGCCAGCTCACTCCCCGATCACGACATCGAGGCAGGCGTCGACGAAGCCTTCGGCGTCGAGCGAGGACACCACTTCGGCGGGAATGCCGTCGACGGGGTCGATGAAGGTCCGGACCGAACCCTCATGGACGGCGACCGTGACGGGCAGCTCCTCGACGGAGACGAAGCGGCGATCGACAAGGCACGCCACGGTCAGCGGGTCGTGCAGCGTCGCGACCTGGTCAGCGACGCGGAGGTCGCCCCCGCGCCTGAGCACCTCGGCCCAGCGATCCGTCAGCCAGGCCAGCGACTGGCACAGGCCATCGCCGTCGCGGAGCCGTTCGAGGTGGCGGCGAGTGACGATCGCGTCGACCGTGACGTTGCATGGCACGTAGAGCAGCGGAAGCCCGGCGTTCAACGAGCGCAGGGCACTGACCTGGTCGACGTTGACGTTGTGGTCGCGCGACGGTGCGACACGCGCCCCGTCCGACCGGGCCCCGAACACCCCGCCCATGACCGCCAGCTTCGTCACCCGCTCGGCGAAGCGGGGCTCGCGGTCGAGGGCAGCGGCGATGTTCGTCTGTGCTCCGATCGTCGCAAGGTGGAGGGGTCTTCCGGCCCGCGACGCCGCAACGCTTTCCTCGAGCAACAGGCCTACGCCGTCCCGTCGGGACAGCTCTGGTTGCTCACCAGGTTCGAGTAGCCCTTCGCCTTCATGGCCCATCCAGGCCGATCGGGGGCCTGCCTTCGGTGCGATGGAGCGTCCGGCCGCTACCTCTATCTCGGGACGTCCGGCCAGCCCGAGGAGCTTGCGAGCCATGTGCCCGCGGCGCCGGACATCACCAGAGACCGTCGTGACGGCGACGAGGTTGATGTCTGGATGGCGCAACGCGAACGCGAGCGCGTAGGCGTCGTCGACGTCCGTGCCGATGTCGGTGTCGAGGATGAGATCCATGAGTTTGTGAGGATGGTCGTTCCATCATGCCAGTCGAAAGGTCGGCGGGCACCGCGGGTTCTGGCCACGCACTACCCTGGCGGAGATCGGCACCACGAGCCGTTCAGCCTGCGGAGGACTGCGACGTGCCCCTGTCACCCGAGGAGGTCCGCTACGTGGCGTGGCTTGCCCGCCTCGCGCTGTCTGACGAGGAGGTCGAACGCCTCGCGCCGCAGCTGAGCAAGATCCTCGACTACGCCGAGCAGGTCGGGGAGGTCGCTGCGGATGACGTCCCGCCCACCTCCCATCCCTACCGGCTGCGTAATGTGACTCGTTTCGACCGAATCCGCCCGTCCCTGTCCCGAGACGAGGTTCTCGCAGCCGCCCCGGACGCCGAGGACGATCGATTCGCCGTCCCACGCATCTTGGCGGAAGAGGTCTGAGTGGGAGACCACAGGAACGACCTGGACAGAAAGGGCGCGGCTGGTCCAAGGCTGGGAGAGCCGCGTGAGACTGGTCCAAAACCCGACAGGGCCGTCCAGCGGCGCGAGGAGGCGGGAGGGATCTGATTTGGACGGCCCCATGGAGCTCGTGACGAAGAGCGCCACCGAGCTGGCGCGTCTGCTCGCGGCCCGGGAGATCACTGCGCGCGAGCTGGTCGATGTCCACCTCGAGCGCATCGCGGCCGTGGACGGGGAGTTGACGCATCCCGGCCAGCACGGCGTGCACGCCTTCCTCCATGTCGCAGCCGAGACGGCACGCGATCACGCCACTCGTGTCGATGAGCGCCGCGCCCGGGGCGACGAGCTCGGGGTCTTTGCGGGTGTCCCCCTCGCGTTGAAGGACGTGTTCAGCACCAAAGGCATGCCCACGACCTGCGGCTCGCGCATCCTCGAGGACTGGATCCCGCCGTACGACGCGACCATCGTGTTGCGCCTGCTCGCCGCCGACGTGGTGGTGCTCGGCAAGACGAACATGGACGAGTTCGCAATGGGCTCGTCAACGGAGAATTCAGCGTTCGGACCCACCCGCAACCCCTGGGACCTCGACCGCATCCCCGGTGGGTCCTCGGGGGGTTCGGCGGCGGCACTCGCAGGGCTCATGGCCCCCCTCGCGGTCGGAACCGACACGGGGGGGTCCATCCGCCAGCCCGCCGCCGTCACGGGGACGGTGGGTCTCAAGCCCACCTACGGTCGGGTGTCGCGCTACGGCCTGGTCGCCTTCGCCTCGAGCCTCGATCAAGCCGGTCCCATGGCCCGCACCGTGGAGGACACGGCCCTGCTCTACACGCTCATCTCCGGTCACGACCCCCTCGACTCGACCTCCATCCCCAAATCGCCTGGCGACGTCCTGGGCAGCCTCCGCCGTGGGGTCGCAGACCTGCGCGTGGGAGTGGTCGGTGAGCTCGGAGGCGAGGGCTACGAGCCGGCCGTAGCGACCCGCTTCCGGGAGGCTCTGGAACGTCTCGCCGGCCTGGGAGCGGAGATCGTCGAGGTTTCGCTGCCCCATGCGCCGTACGGGCTGCCGGCCTATTACCTCATCGCCCCTTCGGAGGCTTCATCGAACCTTGCCCGCTATGACGGCGTCCGCTACGGACTCCGGGTCGACGCCCCGACAGCCGAGGAGATGAACGCGTCGACCCGAGCTGCTGGTTTCGGCGACGAGGTGAAGCGCCGCATCATGATCGGAACCTATGCCCTGTCAGCCGGCTACTACGACGCCTACTACGAGCAGGCGAGCCGGGTCCGCACCCTCATCCTCCGCGACTTCGAGACCGCCTTCACACAGGCCGATGTGCTCATGAGCCCCACTTCCCCCAACACCGCCTTTCTGATCGGGGACAAGGTTGACGACCCTCTCGCGATGTACCTCAACGACATCGCGACGGTCCCGGCCAACCTTGCCGGCGTGCCAGCCATCTCGATCCCCGCTGGGCTCGACGAGCGGGGCCTGCCGGTGGGCCTCCAGCTCATGGCCCCGGTCCTGCGGGAAGATCTCCTGCTGCGTGCCGCCTGGGCCTTCGAGCAGGACCTAGCCTTCGACCCCGTCCCTCGAGGTGACAACGCCGTTCCCGTCCCGGCCGAGGTGGTCCCGTGAGCGGCGCTTCGGAGAAGCGCCGCGAAAGGAGCTGTCTTAGCTCCCCTGAGACAGCGACGGAGATGATCCGATGAAAGAGGGTTGGGAGCTCGTGGTAGGGCTCGAGGTGCACGTCGAGCTGAACACCGCGAGCAAGATGTTCTGCGGCTGCGCGACCGACTTCGGCGCCCCACCCAACACCCGCATCTGCCCCGTGTGCGTCGGTCTTCCGGGTGCGCTGCCGGTCGTGAACGCGGCTGCCGTCGAGGCTGCCACGCGGCTCGGGCTCGCACTCAACTGCACCGTCGCGGAGACATGCGTCTTCCACCGCAAGAATTACTTCTACCCCGACCTCGCGAAGAACTACCAGATCAGCCAGTACGACCTGCCTCTCTGCAGCGACGGCTGGCTCGAGGTCCGGACGGAAGGCAGGGGAAACCGGGAGGACGGCCGGGGAAATCGGGAGGACGGCCGGGGAAACCGGGAGGACGGCCGGGGAAACCGGGAGGACGGCCCTGGGGGTCCTCGCGACGAGGGCGTCACCCGCGTTGGCATCGAGCGGGTGCACATGGAGGAGGACACGGGCAAATCGCTTCACATCGGAGCCACCGGCCGTCTCCACGGAGCCGCCCGCACCCTCATCGACTACAACCGCTCGGGTATCCCGCTGCTCGAGTGCGTGTCCCGTCCGGACATCCGCAGCCCGGAGCAGGCCCAGGCGTACCTGCGTGAACTGCAGGGCGTCGTGCGGGCGCTCGGCATCTCCGACGCGAAGATGGAGGAGGGCTCGATGCGCTGCGACGCGAATGTCTCGGTGCGCCGCCAGGGCGAGGAGTTCGGGACCCGCTGCGAGATCAAGAACCTCAATTCTGTTCGGTCGCTCGGGCGGGCGATCGCCTACGAGGCCGAACGGCAGATCCACGTGCTCGAGTCCGCCGGCGCGATCGTTCAGGAGACTCGCCACTGGGACGAGGACAGAGGAGTCACCGAGACCTTGCGACGCAAGGAAGCGGTAACCGACTACCGCTACTTTCCCGACCCCGACCTCGTCGAGGTGGTCTCGCCTCCCGAGGAAGTCGAGCGGCTGAGAGCTACCTTGCCCGAGCTGCCGGCCGCTGCTCGTGCCCGGCTCGCCGCAAGTGGCGTGGACGCGGCCTTCTCGAGCGTCATCGTGGGCGCGGGGCTGTTGCACTGGTTCGACGAGGCCCTGGGGACGGGCGCCGACCCTCGCTCCGTGTCCATCTGGCTCACGGGGGAAGTCGTGGCCCAGCTCAACCTGCGCGGTCTCGATCCTGACGAGTCGGGGGTCACCGGAGCGCATGTCGCCGAGCTCGTCCGCCTCGTAGAGGACGGCACCCTTTCGACGACTCTGGCCAAGGACGTCCTCGACACGGTCTTCGAGCTCGGAGGGCGCAAGACCCCCGCCCAGGTCGCGGCCGAGCGCGGGCTCGAGCAGCTGTCGGACGTGACCGAGCTGCAGGGGCTGGTGGACAGGGTCGTCGCTACCAGCCCTGCGGTCGTGGCGAAGATCCGCGCAGGGGCGGACAAGGCAATCGGGGCGCTGGTCGGGCAGATCATGCGCGAGACTCAGGGAAGAGCCAACCCCCGGCTGGTCAACGAGCTGCTCCGGGAGGCTATCCGGGCGGACTCACCGGAAAACGACAGCAAGGCGGGAAGCGGCTGATTGAGCGGTTGAGGCCAGATCAACGGCGACACGGTCCGCTACCATGCCGCGTCGCGCCCTCGTCGCAGCAGGACCGCCTTTCGCCGGTACGAAGTCACCAGGAGGATCCATGGGGCCCCTCCCGTCCGACGCGCTCGTCCGCATGGACTCGACGCATGACGCGTTCTGCTCGACCCCAACGGACGTCCGCGTGGAGGGGGAGCTCGACCTCTCCCAGCGCGTACCGCTGATAGCCCGAGCCACCATCTCCGTGAACACCGAGCGAGCTTTTCACGTCCTCGACGTCACCGACGAGGCCCGGGCGCTCGTGAGACGGACCGGAGCCCGAGACGGCACCCTCGTCGTCTTCACCCCCCACACGACTTGCGCGGTGAAGATCAACGAGCGCGAGACGTGCTTCCTCGAGGACTTCCGGCTCTTCATGGAGCAGCTCGTGCCCAGTTCGGCCTACTACCGTCACGACGACTTCGAGCTTCGCACCGAGAACCTCGAAGACCCGGTGAGCGAACCGGTCAACGGGCACGCGCACATCAAGTCGATGCTGGTCGGTTCCTCCTCTGAGCACGTGCCCATCGTGGACGGCGAGCTGGCCATGGGTCGATGGCAGCGCATCATGTTCATCGAGCTCGACCAGGCCCGCCCCCGACGGATCGTGCTTCAGGTGCAGGGCTGGCGCTGACGGCATCTCGCCGCCTCCCATCATCCACCGGACCTGAAACGAGTGGCGTCTTTCGGGTGCATCGTCACGCCACCGGGAGTAGCCTCCCCCAGGGGAAGCCCGAACCCAGGAAGGGGGGCCTATGGAGCCAAGGGACGTGGTCGAGGCGTGGCTGGGCGCGTTCAACAATCACGACGCTGATCGTTGCGGGGAGCTCTGCGCCGACGACGTTCACTTCATGGCAGGTGGCGGCCGGGAAGTAGTGGATGGGCGCATGGTGCTCATGACGGACCTCAAGCTCGCGTTCGAGCACTGGGAGAAATGGACGCTCACCCCGAATCGATGGACCTGTGAGGATGACCGTGTGGTCGTCGAGGTCTACAACTACGCCATCTGCGGGGAGACGGGGAAGGTGCGCGAGGCGGAGGATTGCATCGTCTTCGTGGTGCGGAGCGGCAAGATCGCCGAGCTGGACTTGTACTTCGACTCAGCCGCGACCCGGGACGCGAACACCCGGTCGCCAATGACCACAACCGGCTCTCGAGCCGAATTGAGCGCTGTCTGAAGCCAACTGGCCCGTGTCCTTCTGCGCGTGGCAGTGGTATCTTCGGGTCGAGTTGACCCGGGTGGCGGGCGGCGTCAGCATTGGCGGCAACGGCCGCACCTGACTTGGCCATGGTCTCGCGCGGCTGCGGCATCTGGGAGTGGCGTTGGCAGGAAGTATCTGAGGAGTAGCGCGTGCTCGCTCACGTAACGTTCGACATGCTCTCGCCAAGCGGCGTGGCCGTCATCGTCGTCGTGATGTAGCGCGGGCTGCGGTTCCTGGCTCGCGGACCTCCCGGACGGGAGGTCCGACTCATGAGGGACTGACGGAGGTGCAGGCGAATGCAGGTGACCGGCGCTCAAGCGGTCATGAAGAGCCTGGAGATGCTCGGTGTCGATGTCGTCTTCGGTCTACCGGGGGGTGCGATCCTGCCCGCCTATGACCCGCTGCTCGACTCGTCCGTCCGCCACATCCTCGTCCGCCACGAGCAGGGTGCGATCCACGCGGCTGAAGGCTACGCGCATGCCACCGGGCGAGTCGGGGTGACGCTCGTGACGTCGGGACCGGGCGCCACAAACATCGTGACCGGGCTGACCGATGCGATGATGGACTCCATCCCGGTGCTCGCCATCACCGGACAGGTCCCGACCAGTGCAGTCGGCTCCGACGCATTCCAAGAGGCTGACGTGACCGGCATCACCATGCCGTGCACGAAGCACAACGAGCTGGTCACGGAGGTCGAGCGGGTACCCGCAGCCCTCAAGGAGGCGTACCACATCGCAGGAAGTGGCCGGCCCGGCCCGGTCCTCGTCGACATCCCCAAAGACGTGCTGAATGCCGTATTCGAGTGGCGCTGGCCCCAGCAGCTCAACCTGCCTGGCTACCGGCCCACCGTCCGTGGTCACGGCAAGATGGTGCGCGACGCGCTCGATCTCATCTCTCGGAGCCGCCGACCGGTCATCTACGCCGGTGGGGGCATCGTCCGGGCGAATGCCCACGACGAGCTGCGTGCCTTCGCGGAACTGCTCGAGATTCCCGTCGTGACGACCCTCTTGGCCCGGGGGTCCTTTCCCGACGGCCATCCTCTCCAGCTCGGGATGCCGGGCATGCACGGGCTGTGGCACGCGGTGCAGGCCATGCAGGAGTCCGACCTGCTCATCGCGCTCGGCACCCGTTTCGACGATCGGGTCACCGGCAAGCTCAGCGCCTTCTGTCCCCGCGCCCGCATCATCCACGTGGACATAGATCCGGCGGAGATCGGGAAGAATCGGGTGGCGGACGTGCCCATCGTCGGGGACGCGAAGATCGTGATCGGCCAGCTCGTCGAAGCCGCCCGCAAGCGCCCTGAGGAGGTGAAGCCCGACACGAGCGCCTGGCGGGCTCTGCTCCGACGTTGGCAGGAGGAGCACCCGCTGCGCTGGGAGCAGGATCCCGACGGGCCGCTGAAGCCTCAGACCGCCATCCAGGCGATGGGGGAGCGCTTCGGGGAGGAGGCGATCTACGTGGCTGGGGTCGGCCAGCACCAGATGTGGGCCTCGCAGCTGCTCAAGTTCACTCAGCCCCGCAGCTGGATCAACTCGGGGGGTCTCGGCACGATGGGCTTCGCGGTCCCGGCGGCGATCGGGGCCAAGGTCGGTCGACCTGACAAGAGGGTCGTGGTAATCGACGGTGATGGCTGCTTCCAGATGACGCTGCAGGAGCTGGCTACAGCCAAGCAGCACGCCATCCCGGTGGTGTTCTGCGTGGTGAACAACGGCTTTCTCGGCATGGTCCGGCAGTGGCAGGAGCTGTTCTACGACAGCCGCTTCAGTGAGGTGGAGCTCCCCCCAGACCTGCCGGATCTCGTCAAGCTGGCCGACGCCTATGGGATCCCGGGGCTTCGAGCCTCCACCGTCGAAGAGCTCGGTCCCGTGCTCGACAAGGCCTTCGAGATCACCGACGAGTCGGTGCTCATCGACCTGCGGGTCGATCCCACCGAGAAGGTCTTTCCGATGGTCCCGGCCGGTTGCGGCAACGACGAGATCATCGAGTCCGCCGAGGAGTGGTGGGCCCGTCAGCACGGCCTGCCGCAGGCAAGCGAGCCCGAGACCGACTAGAAAGCCCTCCATGCGCGATCGGCACACACTCTCCATGCTCGTCGAGAACAAGCCGGGCGTGCTGGCCCGCATCGCCGGGTTGTTCAGCCGGCGCGGCTACAACATCCACTCCCTCGCGGTCGGACCGACCGAGGACCCCCGGGTGTCTCGCATGACCATCGTCATCGCGGCCGAGGCTCCACATCTAGAGCAGGTGACCAAGCAGCTGAACAAGCTCATCAACGTGCTGAAGATCGTCGAGCTGGATCCAGACACCACCGTCGGTCGCGAGCTGCAACTGGTCAAGGTGAGCACCGAGGGGGGTACCCGCAGCCAGATCATCGAGCTCTGCGACGTGTTCCGGGCCAGCGTCGTCGATGTCGACCACGACTCGATGACCATCGAGACGTCGGGGTCGCCTGACAAGTTGGACGCGATGGTCAGCCTCCTCGAGCCATTCGGGATCCGCGAGATGGTCCGGACCGGGCAGATCGCTCTCGCCCGGGGCAGCAAGTCGATCACGGACGGCTCGAAACTCCGGTTGCAGCGCATCGTCTGACGGCATGGACAGACCCGGCGCAGTTGTCGAGTTCGCCGACGTGGGCTTCGTCCGCGAACGGCGGCCCATCCTCACTGACGTCACCTGGCGGGTTCGTCCCGGAGAGCGCTGGGTCGTGCTCGGCCCGAACGGGGCGGGGAAGTCGACCCTGCTGCGCCTGGCCAGCACCTACGAGCTGCCCACCTACGGGAGGGTGTGGGTCCTGGGCCGCCGAGTCGGGGGGGTGGACCTGCGGACCGTGCGGCCCCACATAGGCTACGTGAGTGCGTCGCTGGCCCGGGCCGTGGCCGAGCGCACCACCGCCCTCGACGCCGTTGTCACCGGCAAGGACGCCAGTCTGCGCCGGTGGCGGCAGGAGTACACGGACGAGGACTGGCGGAAGGGGACTCGGCTGCTCGAGGAGCTCGGCTGCGGTCATCTGCTCGGCGCCTGGTTCTCCACCCTGTCCGAGGGCGAACGCCAACGGGTCCAGATCGCCCGCAGTCTCATGAGCGACCTGCAGCTGCTCCTGCTCGACGAGCCCACGGCAGGTTTGGATCTGGGAGGCCGCGAGCACCTGGTCGCTGCCCTGTCGCGGCTCGCCGCAGACCTCAGCCTGCCCGCTATCGTGTTCGTCACGCACCATGTCGAGGAGATCCCTCGAGGTTTCACCCACGCCCTGCTGCTGCGGGCCGGTCGCATGCTCGAAGCTGGACCGATCGACGACGTACTGACCTCCACCAGCCTCTCCGCCTGCTTCGGCCTGCCGATCACGCTCGGACGGCACGACGGCCGCTACCTGGCCGCAGCGAGGGAGACAGCCCGTCTGTAGCGCGAGCCAACATCCGTTTGACGACGAGAGGGAGTGCCATGGCCACCATGTGGTACGACGAGGATGCGGACCTGTCCCTCTTGGACGGGCGCACCGTGGCGGTACTCGGCTACGGCTCCCAGGGGCATGCCCACGCCCGCAACCTGCGGGAATCGGGTGTCGAGGCGGTGGTAGGTCTGCCGGAGACCTCCCGCTCGCGACAACGGGCCCGCGAGGCGGGTCTCGAGGTCCTCGACGTGAACGAGGCCGCCAGACGCGGGCAGATCATCGCCATGCTCCTGCCTGACACCGCCCATAAGGCGGTTTACGAACGCGACGTCGCCCCTCACCTCGAGTCGGGCGACGCGCTGCTCTTCGCGCACGGATTCAACATCCACTTCGGGCAGATCAGCCCGCCGTCCGAGGTCGACGTCGTCATGGTCGCTCCCAAGGCGCCGGGTCACCTCGTGCGCCGTACCTACGTCGAAGGCAACGGCACGCCAGCGCTTGTGGCGGTTCACCGTGACGCGACCGGACGGGCGCGCCAGTTGGCCCTCTCCTATGCGAAGGGGCTCGGCTGCACGCGCGCGGGAGTGCTTGCGACCACCTTCGCCGAGGAGACGGAGACCGACCTGTTCGGCGAGCAGGCGGTGCTGTGCGGCGGCGTGTCGAATCTCGTCATGAAGGGCTTCGAGGTGCTCGTCGAGGCCGGTTACCAGCCCGAGATCGCCTACTTCGAATGTCTCCACGAACTCAAGCTCATCGTCGACCTCTTCTACGAGGGGGGCCTGTCGCGGATGCGCTACTCCGTGTCCGACACCGCGGAGTACGGCGACTACGTGTCCGGGCCGCGACTCATCGACGAGGGCACCAAGCAGCGCATGCGGCAGCTGCTCGCCGAGGTGCAGGACGGGTCGTTCGCGAAGCGTTGGATCGAGGAGAACGAGGCCGGCCGGCCCTGGTTCAACGAGGAAAGGCGTCGCCAGGCCGAACATCCCATAGAGCGGGTGGGCAAGGAGCTGCGGGCGATGATGAGCTGGCTGCCCCAACCCGAGGACTGAACCTCGGGGGAGGCTCAGCCCGAACGGACTCCTCCCCCTGCCTCCTCCTTCTCCAGCTCTTCGTAGTCGAAGACGTTCTGAAAGATGTCGAGGTCGAGCTCGCCCTCGCCGTGCAGGACGCTGATGTCGCCGGTGGTCTCCAGGACGACGGCACGCAAGGTGTCGTAGTTGTAGACGTTCGCCTCACGCAGCTTCGCGCGGACGTCGTCCCCGGTCACCCGCGACTGGCGGAGGTTGTCGTCGAGCATCCGCTGGCCGGCCATCAGGATGAGCGGCTGGTTGTCGACGAGCCTGCTGAAGCGGTGGCGGCGTCGCCCCAGCGCGATCGCAAACTGCACGGCGTAGAGCGTCGCGAGCGCCACCAACCCGTCGAGGAGTGACGAGTTCGACAGTGAGATCGTCGCCATGAGCGAGCCGATGGCCACGGTGATGGCGAAGTCGAAGCTCGACATCTTCGAGAAGCTCCGCAGCCCGAGGATTCGCGTGTAGGTCACGACTGCGGCGAAGATCCCGAGGGTCGAGGTGACGACGAGCCACAACGACGTCCAGCTCGTTCCGAGCTCCGTCTTGATCATCCCGCTGCTCCCATCTCGTGCGGGCCATCCTATGGCGTCGGTTCCACGTATCCTCATCTGATTGTGTTGCTCGCGGAACTCGTCGCCACCTCGTACGCGCTCGCCGCCACGCGAAGCCGCCGGCGCAAGACGGAGCTGCTCGCCGCCTGCCTGCGGGCCATGGCTGCAGAGGAGGTGGCGACCGGCGCCCTCTACCTCGCCGGCATGGTGCGCCAGCCACGGCTGGAGCTGGGCTGGGCGGCCGTGCGCCGGGTCTCGCCGCCGCCCGCGGAGGCGGCGTCCCTCGACCTGCTCGGCGTCGACCAGGCCCTCGAGGAGTTGGCCGGCTTCCACGGGACCGGGTCCCGGACCGCGCGTCTCGAGGCGCTAGGCGAGCTGCTTGCCGCCGCCACGGCGGACGAGCAACATTTCATGCGCCGCCTCGTGCTGGGAGAGCTTCGCCAAGGCGCTCTGGAGGGGATGCTGACCCAGGCCATCGCAGTGGCCTTCACGGTGCCCGAGGCCGACGTCAGACGAGCGCTCATGCTGCGCGGCGACTTGGGGGACGTGGCTCAGGCGGCCAGCCGGGGGGGCGCCGCAGCGATACGGAACTTCCGGCTCACGCTGTTCCAACCACTCCAGCCCATGCTGGCCCAGACGGCGGGAGACCTGAGCGAAGCCTTCGAAGAGCTCGGTCAGGCGGCCGTGGAGTACAAGCTGGACGGTGCCCGGATACAGGTGCACCGGGAGGGCAGCGAGGTCCGCGTGTACAGCCGCAACCTACGCGACATCACCGACCGCCTCGACGAAGTCGTCGCCGCCGCTGCGACCCTGCCCGCAAAACAGCTGGTGCTCGACGGCGAAGTCCTGTCCCTGCGACCCGAGGAAGTCCCCGAGGCGTTTCAGGACACGATGCGCCGGTTCGGCAGCGACCGGTCGCCCCACGCTCTTCCGATGATGGCGTTCTTCTTCGACTGTCTGCACCTTGACGGCGAGGATCTGTTGGATCGGCCGCTCGGGCAACGCATCGCCGCTCTCGAGGATGCCGTCCGGCAGCCTCTGCTCGTCCCCCGCCGGATCGTGGCGGGCGTCGAGGCGGCACAGGGGATGTTGGAGGAGGCGCTACGCCTTGGGCACGAAGGCGTCATGGTGAAGGCCGTCGACGCCTCCTACGAGGCGGGTCGGAGGGGGGCCGCATGGCGGAAGGTCAAACCGAGCCACACCCTCGACCTCGTGGTGCTCGCGGCGGAGTGGGGGCATGGCCGGCGTCGCGGCTGGCTGTCCAACCTCCATCTGGGGGCGCGCGACCCTTCGACCGGCGGCTTCGTGATGCTGGGCAAGACCTTCAAAGGCCTCACTGACCAGCTGCTCGAGTGGCAGACCCGCCACCTGCTCGAGCTGGAGGTCGGCCGTGAAGGCCACATCGTCCATGTACGTCCGGAGCTCGTGGTTGAAGTGGCCTTCGACGGTGTGCAGGTCAGTCCCCGCTATCCCGGCGGACTCGCGCTGCGCTTCGCGCGCGTGAAGCGCTACCGCCCGGACAAGGCAGCGAGCGGGGCCGACACGATCGAGATTGTGCGGGCGATCCATGCTCGGCGGGGAGAGGAACGGACCACCTGACCCTGACTGTGGGGGATCAGCCCCCGGCGCGCTCGGCGTTGGCATGGATCGCGTCGCGCACGTACTGCGCGAGGCCGGCTGCCCGCTCCTCGTAGTGGGACGTGAAGCGGGGGTCTTCCAGGTAGAGGTCACCGAGCCGACCGTGCAGCTCGTGGGAGCAGTCGTAGAACCAGCGACTGATGTGCTTGCGGTGCGCCTCGGCGGCGTCCATCGCGGCCTCGGAGTGGGGGGACACACCGGCGGCGAGGGCAGCTGCGAATCGCCGCTCGATCTCCTCGCCCTCGCCCGGATCGCCACCCACTGCGCCTTCCCATAGCTGCCCGTGCGTCGCGTACTCTCGCGGTAGGCGCCGCTGCCGCCCCAGCGCTGCTTCACCTCCTCGGCGTACTGCGTCACGTCGTCTCCACCGAACACCTCGAGCATCTCTTCGGGTGTCAGGTTGATGCCCATCTGTCTCGCCCCCATCGTCAGTCGCACCGCGGCTCGCATGTCCTCGAGCCGCCCGATGCGCGCGGTCTGCAGCTCGTGCTGTCGCCTCAGATGCTCCATCGCGTCCACCTGCGGGTCGTCGAGCAGGACCGCGATCTCGTCCAAGGGGAAGCCGAGCTCGCGGTAGAACAGCACCTGCTGCAGCCGGACGAGGTCATCGTCGTCGTACTGGCGGTAACCGGCCGGTGTCCGCCCCCTGGGGGACACCAACCCGGTCTCGTCGTAGTGGTGCAGGGTCCGCACGGTGACCCCCGCGAACCGGGCGACCTGGCTCACGGAGTAGCTCATTCGGCTTTCTCTCCTGGCGCCGAACGCGGGCGGATGGCACGTTCTGGTGCCCTCCAAGCTACGGCCTGACGCGACGTGAGGGTCAAGGCATGGTCCCGATGCTTCGATAGCACGAGACTGCCGGGCGCCGACGATCGGGGAAGCCATGAGAAGGGAGGGCCCGCATCGAGGTCGCATCCTCGGCCTCGCGGTCGTCACGGCTGCCCTCGTCCCGATGGGCCTTGCCATGGCTCAGGAACGGGAGCTGGAGGGCAAAGTCCGCAGTGGCGGGGAGGTAGTCGTGCCGGAAGGTTGAGACGGTAACCGGCGACCTCTACGCCTCCGGAGGGATGGTGCGGATGGAGGGGACCGTGGAGGGAGACCTCGTGGCCGCCGGCGGTCAGGTTCAGATGGTGGGAAGGGTCGGCGGTGACCTGGTCATGGCCGGGGGAAGCCTCACGGTGCCCGGTGAGGTAGGAGGCGACATACGGGCCGCAGGGGGACAGTTCACCATGAGCGGATCCGCGGGGGAGGACCTCCTGTTCGCAGGCGGCCAAGCCTCCGTCTCCGGCACGGTCGGGGACGACCTCATCTTCTCGGCAGGTCAGACGAGACTGGACGGCCAGGTGTCGGGGGACGTCCTGGGCAACGCCGGCACCTACGAGCGACAGGGGACGGTGGGCGGTACGGAGGATGTGACGGTCGGGGAGAAGGAGAAGGCACCTCCCAGCACTGGTGAGCGGATCCTCGCAGCCTTCCGTCGCTACGTCGCCGTGCTCGTGGTGGGGGCCCTCTTCCTATGGCTGGCCCCAGCTCTCCTCCAAGCGGCCTCCAGCCGGCTGCGGCAGCAGCCCCTGCCTTCCCTGGCCGTCGGGCTGCTCGAGATGGTGGGTTTCGTGCTAATCGTGCTCGTTGCCGTCCTCGTCGCGGTGCTGACTGCCGTGATCCTCGGCCTGCTGGGCCTCGGGAGCCTCGCGGCCACGACCGTCCTCGCGACCCTGCTCGGGGTGGGCGCCTTGAGCCTGGCCTTCGTCGTAGCGGTGGTCTTTGTCGCCGACGCCGTCGCCGGGCTCACCCTCGGTCGGCTGGTCTCCCCCGGTGGCGGGAAGGCAACCCCGATCCAACAGCTCGTCCTCATGGCCCTCGGCGTGCTGCCTGTTGTCGGCATCACCGCCCTGCCCGTCGTCGGAGGCTGGGTGAGGCTCCTCGTCGTCCTCTTCGGTCTCGGAGCTCTGCTGCTGGGCGCCAGAAGCGTCGCGGCTGGTCGACGGACCGGCGGGCGGGCAGGCATGGCCCAGACGTAGAGGCGCACCGCGCGTGCCACCGGTTAGGGTCGGGTCACACAGCCACCACATGGGAGGAACACGATGCCCACACGTAGCGCCGAGGCCCGCTGGGAAGGCACCCTCGAACAGGGCAAGGGCAGTATGCGGCTTCCCAGCCAGGGGTACGAAGGCCCCTTCACCTACGCCTCGCGCTTCGAGGAGGAGGAGGGCACGAACCCCGAGGAGCTGCTCGGCGCGGCGCTCGCCGGCTGTCTCTCGCAGTTTCTCGCCGGACTGCTCTCCGACGCGGGCTACGAGCCCAGCGCCATCTCCACCACCGCGAAGGTCACGATCGAGGAGGTGGATGGCGCCCCGACCATTACCCGCATCGAGCTCACCATCGAAGCGGACGTGCCGCAACTCGGCGACGACGAGTTCCAGGCCAAGCTCGAGCAGGCAAAGGACCAGTGTCCCGTCTCGAAGGCGCTCGCCGGCGTGGAGGAGATCACCGCGACGGGGAAGCTGAACCCGTCCTGAGGATGCTCTGCAGGGGCGGGGACCTCACATGATCGCCCCGACCCAGCTCGCAGCCGAGCTGACCGCGTCCATCGACGGTGAAGTGCGCTTCGATGACGGCTACCGGGCCATGTACGCCTACGACGCCTCCGTCTACCGCCAGACACCGATCGGCGTCGTCATCCCCAGGCACGCCGAAGACGTCGTGTCCGCGCTCGAAATCTGCCGCGCCTACGATGTCCCCCTGCTACCGCGGGGCAGTGGGACGAGCCTGAACGGCCAGTGCTGCAACGTGGCGGTCGTCTTCGACTTCTCGAAGTACCTCCACGGCATCGTCGATCTCGACCCGCGACGCAAGCTCGCCCGCGTCCTGCCAGGCACGATTCTCGACTCGTTGCGCAACGCCGCTGAAGCCCATCGGCTCACCTTCGGCCCCGACCCCGCCACCCACGACAGTTGCTCGCTCGGCGGCATGATCGGCAACAACGCCTGTGGCACCCATTCGCTCATTGCCGGCCGCACGAGCGACAACGTCGAGGAGCTAGAGATCCTCACCTACGACGGCTTGCGCATGCGGGTCGGGCGCACGAGCGCAGAAGAGCTCGAGAGCACCGTCGCCAGCGGTGGCCGACGAGGAGAGATCTACGCCGGGCTGAAGCGGCTCCGAGACCGTTATGCCGCCCCCATCCGCCAGCTTTTCCCCGCCATCCCACGGCGGGTGTCGGGCTACAACCTCGACGAGCTGTTACCCGAGAACGACTTCAACGTGGCCCGGGCACTCGTCGGCACCGAGGGCACCTGTGCCTTCGTCCTCGAGGCCACGGTCAGCCTCATCGACAGTCCCCAGTACCGCACCCTCGTCGTCGTCGGCTACCCGACCATCCCGGCTGCCGGACGCGCCGTCCCAGAGCTCCTCACCCACCCGCTGATCGGACTCGAATGCTTCGATCGCAAGGCCATCGCAAATCAGCAAGCGAAGGGTCTCCGCTTTCCGGGTTGGGACCTCCTGACCGAGGGGGACGCCTGGCTGCTCGCAGAGTTCGGCGGGGCCTCGCAGGAAGAGTCGGACACCTTGGCCTCGGCGTTCGCCACCATGCTCGAGCAGGCCCGGGGCGCCACACACGTTCGTCTGGTCAGTAGTTACCGGGACCAGGCGGCCGTGTGGGACATCCGCCGGCACGCGGCGGGCACCACTCGGACACCGGTGGGACAGGGGGGGCACGCGGGCTGGCCGAACTTCGAGGACGCAGCGGTGCCACCCGAGCGGCTCGGCGACTACCTGGAGGACTTCCTGGGGCTCCTCGACGTCTACGGCTACCACGGGGCGCTCTACGGCCACTTCGGGGAGGGTTGCGTGCACTGCCGCCTCGATTTCCGGCTACGCAGCGTCGAAGGCGTCGCGAAGATGCGCCGCTTCATGGAGGCGGCCACCGACCTCGTCGTCTCCTACGGAGGTTCCATCTCGGGGGAGCACGGCGACGGTCAGCGGGGCGAGCTGCTGGTGCGAATGTACGGTCCCGAGTTCGTGCGAGCGTTCGAGGAGTTCAAAGCCCTCTGGGACCCGAAAGGCCGCATGAACCCGGGCAAGGTGGTCGACCCCTATCCACTCGACGTGAATCTGCGTGAGGGGCCCGGCTACCGCCTGCTGCCACTGGAGACCCACTTCGCCTACCCCCAGGATGGCGGCAGCTTCGGGGAGGCGGGCGCGCGCTGCTTCGGGGCAGGCAGATGTCGCCACCTGGAGGGTGGAACGATGTGCCCGAGCTACATGGTCACGCGAGAGGAGATGCACTCGACGCGAGGCCGGGCGCGCCTGCTGCTCGAGCTCGCGGTGCCGTCGAGCCCGATCGCCCGGGATGGCTGGCGCAGCCGGCACGTGAAGCAGGCTCTCGACCTCTGCCTGTCCTGCAAGGGATGCAAGGGCGAGTGCCCGGTTCGGGTCGACATCGCCAGCTACAAGTCCGAGTTCCTGTCGCATTACTACGCCCGACGGCTGCGTCCGAGGACCGCCTACGCCTTGGGGCTCGTGTCGCTGTGGGCACGCCCCCTGTCACGGCTCCCGAGGCTCGTGAATGCGGCAATGCAGCATCCAGGCCTGAGCCAGGCGCTGAAGGCCGCGGTCGGCATCGCCCCGCAGCGACCCCTGCCTGCATTCGCGCCCCGCACCTTCAGGGACTGGTTCCGCAAGCGCTCTCCCCAGGTGTTGAACCGGGCACAGGAACACCTCGTGCTGCTCTGGCCCGACACGTTCACGAACTACTTCGAACCCCACATTCCCATCGCGGCGACGGAGGTTCTCGAAGCGGCGGGCTTCCGGGTCGTCATCCCCGACAGGTGGCTGTGCTGCGGGCGGCCGCTCTACGACTACGGCATGCTGACGCTCGCCAAGCGCCTCCTGCGGAACGTCCTCGATGAGCTTCGACCTGCCATACGCGGCGGTGTCCCCCTTGTAGGACTCGAGCCGAGTTGCGTAGCGGTCTTCCGCGACGAGCTCATCAACTTCTTCCCCGACGACGCAGACGCCCGGCAGCTCGCCCAGCAGTCCTACGTTCTGGCGGAGTTCTTGGCGGACAAGGCCTCGGACTTCCCCCTACCGAAGCTCGGTCGCAAGGCCCTCGTCCAGATGCACTGCCATCAGGCGGCCTTGGCCGGCACCGCGGCCACCCAGCGGGTGCTCGAACGGCTGGGCCTTGACTTCGAGATCCCCGACAGCGGCTGCTGCGGGATGGCAGGCAGCTTCGGCTATGAGTCGGGTGAGCACTACGAGGTGTCCATGAGGTGTGCGGAGCGAGTCATCCTTCCCACCGTGCGGGAGGCGAGCAGGGACACGATGATCCTCGCCGACGGGTTCAGCTGCCGAGGACAGATCGCCCAGGGCACGGCCCGCCATCCCCTCCATCTAGCCGAGGTCCTCCACATGGGCCTACGGGGTCTCGACCCCCCCGACGCGTCAGCACCCGCCGAGCTCGGGCGAGCCCGGCCACCGTCCGGACCGCCGTGATTGGCGCATGCCGTCAGATTGCGTGGCACCCCACGGCACGGGCATGGTCGACGATCTGCGCCCGATTCTCAGCAGCGTTCTGGACCTTTGGCCCGTCTGACTTGCCCGAGACGCGGGCGCGACAGTTTCGCGGAGGGAGGCTCGAGCCTGGGGCCAACGTGTCCAGGCAGGAGCTGGAGATGCCGTCAGGAGCTCAGGGTCAAGGGACCTTCCGGGTCGTCGCCCGGCTCGTCATCCTCGCCGCGCGGACCCTGCGTTGGCGCTACGACGTGGACGGCGTCGAGAACGTGCCCGAGCGGGGTGGCGCCGTGCTCGCCTGGAACCACCACAGCTACCTCGACCCGATCACGGTCGCCTGGGGCGCTTATCGGCGCTTCGGCCGTCCCGTGCGCTTTCTCGGCAAGCAGGAGTTGTTCGACCTCCCCGGGCTCGGGCGGGTGCTCCGCTCCTCCGGGCACATCCCCGTCGCCAGGGCCAGCCGCGCGGGCCGGAAACGGGCCTTCGACACGGCCGTCGAGACACTACGGGCTGGCGACCTCGTGGCGGTCGCGCCTGAGCAGACCATCTCCGAGTCCTTCGAGCTGCTGCCGTTCACCACCGGTGCGGTGCGCATGGCCAAGCAGGCCGACGTGCCGTTGATCCCGGTCGTGTCCTGGGGCGCCCAACGCGTGGCGACCAGGGGCCGCCGGCGGCTACGAAACCTCGCGGGCCTGGTGGTGCTCGTGCGCTACGGGCGGCCTCTGCGGCTGGGTCCCGACGAGGACTCCGAGGCCGCGACACAGCGCCTCCGCGAGAGGATGGCCCAGATGCTCGACGAGGCGCAGCGCGCCTATCCGGTCGAGCCTGGTCCAGGCGATGCCTGGTGGCAGCCCCGACGACTGGGCGGCAGTGCACCGCCCCACGACGAGGTACTCCGTAAGCACGGCGAGCGAGGAGCCGAGTGGGGGGACTGAGCCCTGCTCCGCCGTCAGCGGAAAACGAGCGACGCGCCGCTGGATTTGTCATGAGGGGCGCATCCAATGCAAGGATGCGCGTTCAGCGACCGGAGATCTGTCCTATACACGGTCTTGGGCAATCCAAGACCGCTGGCCCGCCCAAGGAGGACCCGTGCCAGCAACTCCCCGCCGCCCCTACCACCCCCGCCGCTCCTGTCTCGCGGTGCCGGGCTCCTCTGAGAAGATGCTGACGAAAGCTCAGGGCTTCAACGCCGACCAGGTGTTCCTGGACCTCGAGGACTCGGTCGCACCCGACGTGAAACCCGAAGCACGCGGGATGGTCGTCGAGGCGCTCCGGAACGGTGACTGGGCCGACCGAGTCCGGGTGGTGCGTACCAACGACGTCTCGACGCCCTGGTGCCTGCGCGACATCGACCACGTCGTCTCCCACACGGGTCCCGACTACCTCGACTGCATAATGATCCCCAAGGTCCAGGACGCCGGTCAGGTCCATTTCGTAGACCACGTGCTCACCCAGCTCGAGCGGGAGAACAGCTGGCCGGTCGGTTCGATCGGCCTCGAGTTGCAGATCGAGAACGCCCAGGGGCTCACGAACGCCGACGAAATCCTCGCCGTCAGCCCCCGTACCGAGACCTTCATCTTCGGACCGGGCGACATGGCGGCTGCCCTCGGCATGCCCTCGCTGACCGTCGGCGCCATTCAGCCCGACTATCCGGGCGACCACTGGCACTGGGTGCTCATGCGCGTCCTCGTGGCGGCGCGCAATGCCGGCGTGCAGGCCATCGACGGGCCCTACGCCCGGATCCGGGACACCGAGGGCTTTCGCGAAGTGGCCACACGCAGCCGGGTGCTCGGCTTCGACGGCAAGTGGGTGCTCCATCCCGGACAGATCGACAGCGCCAACGAGGTGTACGGGGTCACCCAGGAGGAGTACGAGCGTGCCGAGGACATCCTCGCCGCCTACGAGCACGCGAGAGGTGCGGAGCGACGGGGCGCGGTCATGTTCGGTGACGAGATGATCGACGAGGCGACCCGCAAGATGGCCGCGGTGAACGCCGAGAAGGGCCGCCGCCAAGGAATGGCGCCCCGCCCCGTTCCCCAGGACGTCCCCTTCCACGCCCGGGCGGAGTGGCGCGCGGAGCATGCCGTCTAGCCAGGGCCAGCTCGAGGAGGAACCGGAATGCAGTTCGGTCGCTATTTCGAGGACTTCGAGGTGGGTGACGTCTACAAGCATTGGCCTGGCAAGACGATCACCGAGTACGACGATCACCTCTTCTGCGCCATCACCATGAATCAGCACCCCCTGCACTCGGACGCTCACTATGCCCAGACGTCGACCCACTTCCGACGTAACGTCGTCGTCGGCAACCTCGTCTACTCCCTGGTGCTCGGTCAGAGTGTCCCGGACGTGTCCGGCAAGGCCATCGCCAACCTCGAGGTCGAGTACTTGAGACACGCGAACCCGACCTTCCACGGCGACACGATCTATTCGGAGACCGTCGTGGTGGACAAGCGGGAGTCCCGCTCGAGAGCCGACCGGGGAGTCGTCACGGTCGAGACGATCGGTTACAACCAGGACGGCACTATCGTCTGCGAGTTCCGCCGCAAGGTCCTGGTACCGAAACGAGAGGCGGGGTTCGAGGCGCAGCCTGGTCGACCGGTGCCGAAGCGGGGTGATGAGAGCGGGTAGGCTGCGCACGGCGCTGCGGCGGCCAGGTTGCCCGGTCGTTCAGGAGGGACACGGCGATGAGCGTGATGCTCCGGGACGTCATGACCAGGAATGTGCTCACGACAGCTCCCGACGCGACCGTTGCCGATGCGGCCAAGGCCATGACCGACCGCAAGGTCGGCTCCGCCTGTGTCGTGGACGAACAAGGGCGGCTGCTGGGCATCATCACGGAGCGAGACGTGTTACGGGCAGCCGGATCGGGCCGGAATCTCGTGAATGAGTCCGTGACCGAGTGGATGACACCGGACCCCATCACGATCGGACCCGACGAGATGCCCTGCTCCGAGATCGCGAACATCATGATGGAGCGCGGCTTCCGGCACCTGCCGATCCTCGACGGAGACGAACTCATCGGCATCGTTTCCATGCGGGACGTCTGGCGCTTCTCGTTTCTCCCTTCTGAGCCCGACGACGTCCTCCGGGCGTGAGCATTGGCAGGAAACACGGGCTGGCCGAGCGGTCTTGCAGTGGGAGGGGCCTCGAGCGAGGAGCGGTGTTGGCTCCCCCAAGACCGGGAAAGCTGGACCAAGACCGGGACAAGCCTGATCAAGACCGCAGCGGGACAAAACTCCGCTCGGCTCGAACTCATGCGCCTTTTCTGACCCAATCAGGCGGGGTTTGGGAGAGTACTGGTCACGTTGCTCGTAAAAGGACTCCGAGTTGGAGTCACCGCAATGTCCGAAAATACCTTGCCTTGCCAGCACCGCATGTCTACCGTCCCAGGGGTGCCCAGGTCGGCTTTTCCGCGAATGACCTCGTCGAGTAGCGAGGCGTTTCCGCCTGACGAGGTACCGCAAGGGACTCTACTCATTTTACGGGCTGATCTCCTTTGTCACCCTCCGCTGTCCGAATGACCACCTCATCTATCTCTTGGGGCGAGATGACTGATTCTCATATACTGAGTGATGAGCCTCTTGCCAGCTCGAGGCGACGGGACGGAAGGGGTCAAGAGGTGGCGGCCAACAGGGTTCGTCTGCCGCCAGCGGCTGTCGAACGTATCCTGACCTGGGCGCACCACAGGTCATCGCGGGGTTGGCGCCCACTGACGGAGGTTCCGACGCTGCTCTACAGCGATGAATCGGAGTCCCTCGTCTACCTCGTGAATGCGGAGATAGTCGTGCGTCCCCCCGCCCTCGCTGGTGCCGGCTACTCGTGGGGCGAGGTCCGGTCGGGTTCTGGCGACCCGCAGCTCACCGCCGTCGGCGCGACCAGACAGCTGCAGCTGGGTGAGATGTCCCGATGGGGCGAGAGCGTGCCGGATTCTGATCCGGAAGTGGCCTCCACGCGGTCTCGTTGGGCCGAGACCCTGACGGTTACGGCCGATCCTGCGTTCTCCTTCTCCCGCCCCCGAGAGGCCCAGCCGGCAAAGATCTGGTCTGCCAGGGCGCTTCCCGCTTGGACCAGACCCGCCTCGGTCGATCGGGGGTCATCCGCCGAGAAGCGCGCTCCGGTAAGGACGTGGACCGCTCACGTTCCCCCTCCGAGGACTACCTGAGCGACACGGGCGGTAGCATCACGGAAGCTCCCCGCATCCCCGCCGCTCGAGGTCGAATGTGAGGGTCCTCGTTGCTGACCGCCTGTCCGAGGCAGGCGTCACCGCGCTCGCCTCCCGTCATGAGGTCGATGTGAAGACCGGTCTCACGAAGGAGGAGCTGGTCCACGTCGTCCCCGCCTACGACGCGGTGGTCGTGCGCTCGTCCACGACGATCGACTCTGATGTTGTGGCGGCCGGCACGAACCTCAAGGTGATCGCACGGGCCGGCATCGGACTGGACAACGTCGACCTGAACGCGGCCACCCGCGCCGGCATCATCGTCTGCAATGCCCCTCAGTCGAACATCGTCTCGGCAGCTGAGCACACCCTCGGGCTCCTGTTGGCGCTGGCCCGAAACATCCCACAAGCAGACGCTCAACTGCGTAGCGGCCGCTGGGATCGCAACCGCTGGAGCGGTACCGAGCTGCATGGGAAGACGCTGGGCGTGATCGGGCTGGGGCGGATCGGAGTGCTGGTAGCCCAGCGCTGCAACGCCTTCGGCATGCGACTCATGGCCTACGACCCCTACATCTCGGTCGAGCGGGCGGCGCGCATGGGCGTCGCACTCGTCGACGAACTCGACGATGTGCTCCGACAGGCGGACTTCGTCACGCTCCATCTGCCGAAGACGTCCGAGACGATGGGTCTCATCGACCGCGAGCGGCTACGACTCATGAAGCCCACCGCCCGGCTCGTCAATGCCGCCCGGGGAGGGGTGATCGACGAAGACGCGCTCTACGAGGCCCTGCGCGACGGCATCATCGCGGGGGCGGCGCTCGACGTATTCTCGGTCGAGCCGCTCACGACGAGCCCGCTGTTCTCGCTCGACAACGTCGTGCTCACGCCCCACCTCGGCGCTTCAACCCAGGAGGCGCAGGACAAAGCCGGCATCCAGGTGGCCGAAGCCGTCAACCTCGCCCTCGCCGGTGAGTTCGTGCCTTCGGCGGTCAACGTACAAGGCGGGCCAGTCGACGACCTCGTGCGTCCCTTCCTGGGACTGGCCCACAAGCTCGGACGGCTCTTCACCGCTCTCTGTGAGGGTGGCTTCGGGGGCGAGGTCAGCGTCAGCTACGTCGGCGAGATCGCCGGCGCCGACAGCCGCCTGCTCGGCCTGGCGATGCTGAATGGGCTACTCAGCGACGTGGTCCACGAGCCGGTGACGTTCGTGAACGCACCTCTGCTCGCCGAAGAGCGGGGCATCCACCTACGCGAGGTGAGTGAAACCCACAGCGAGGACTTTGTCTCGCTGCTGCGGGTCGAAGGAACCGATCGGGACGGCAAGCGGCTCCGAGTGGCTGGGACGGTGCTCCAGCCGGTGGGACGGGAGCGGATCGTGGAGGTATGGAACGTCCCCGTCGACGTGGAACCCACGCGCTACATGGCCTTCTTCCGCTACGAGGACCGTCCCGGCATCATCGGCACCGTGGGAACCATTCTCGGCGAAGGCGACGTGAACATCGCCAATATGCAGGTGGGCAGGTTGGCTGCTGGCGGCGAGGCGATCATGGTCATGTCCCTCGACCAGCCAGTCGGGCGTGACGTGCTCGACAAGATCGTGGCAGAGATCGGCGCCTTCGAGGCTCGCGCCATCACCCTCGACGAACACTCGGGGGCAGGCTGAACCGCCAAGACCGCCCTCCCAGCCTAGAGGCCTTCGAGCATTGCCCTGGTTACCGGCTCGAAGAGGCTGGGTGCGAGATTGTCGTCGATCGGCAGGACGCCGTCCGTGCGCCCCCGCGCCTGCGCGAGGATGAGGGCCGGATCGTTCACGTCCACTATGGACAGGGCAGGGATGCCCCGTTCCACGGCCGCCCCGCTCATGCCATGGTCACCGATGACGAGATCGGGCAGCTGGTCGCGGGTCGAAAGCTCGGCCAGCATCGCCTCCATGAGCCCGCTTCGGTGGGTGTGCATGAGCTCCCCACCGGAGAAGGCACAGGCGACGCCGTCCAAGTAGCGGATCCCGAGCTTGCGGTCTCCCTGCTCCATGAGGTCGCTGACGTCGTCGAGCGGGTTGAGGACCTCGCAACCGGCAGCTTGGAGCGCCCGCGAGATGGCCTGATAGTGGGGGAGGAGACCTGTCGGATGCCCGGTTGCGAGCAGGACCCGCCCGCCTTCGAGCGCAAAGGCGGCGAGGCGATCGCGGTGTAGTCCCACGGCGACCACACAAGCGTCAGGGTCGATCCATCCTGGTCCGTCCGGGTCTCGTGTCGTAGCCCGCTCGCCGCATAGGTCCGCTACCGCCGCTACAACCTCGTGCTCGGTGGCCGTCCGCCAGTCCGACAGGCCGAACGTGTAGTCGACGTTGCCTGCCACGACCTTCGCGCAGTTGCCGAGGACATTGCGCGGCGAGGTCTGGACGTCACCTGCGAGGCGCGCGATGACGAGGTGCGCGCGCAGATCTCCCCCGTCGTCCGGCGCCAAGGGCACGAGGCCTCCTTTTCGCAGGAAAGGTAACGAGCTGCCCGGCGGGGAGCCACCTACCGCCGACGCGCAAGGGCCGATGCGGGAAGCATGCCGCGACCGAGCCCCGAAATTCGGGCATAGCGCCCGACCACCGCCGATCTTCCTTCTGGCACGAAGAACGAAGGTTAGGCTCCCCTAAGCACGAAGGGGGCAGTATGCGACGTCTGGTGCTTCTCGCGCTTGTCACGACACTGCTCGCAACAGCTTGCGCGGAAGGCGGTGGCGACCGGCAGGTAGCTAGCGAGCCCCCGAGCCGCTTGAGGGTGGCGGTCACGCGGGACTTCGGGTCGCTGAACATCTTCGCGGCGGACTTCGACGAGGAGGGTCTGACCGAGCTCGTCTACGACAAGCTGCTCGCTCCCTCGCCCTACGTCAGGGAGCCGCAGCCCTGGCTCGCGACGCGGGTGATCGCGCTCGACTCCTCGACGTGGCAGGTGACCCTCCGCGAGGACGTGACGTGGCACGACGGGGAGCCGTTCAACGCCGACGACGTCGCTTTCACCATCGAGTACTTCAAGAAGGCGCCGACCGGCCGCTGGACGCACCATGTCAGCGAGGTCCCCGAGATCTCACAGGTCGAGGTGGTCGATCCCACCACCCTACGACTGAGGTGCGCCTATCCCTGTCCGGAGCTGGGAACGATAACGCTTGCTGACCTGCCCATCATCCCGGAACACCTCTGGCGCGGCATTGCCCAACCCCGTCAGTCCCCCGCCCCGCCTGTCGGCACGGGCCCGTATCGGCTCGCCGACTACAGTCCGACGACGGGCTACCGGTTCGAGGCGAACGAGCAGTACTTCGCCGGCAAGCCGCGGATCCGCGAGCTGCTCATGCCGGTGATCCCCGACCCCTCCACGGCGTTCACCGCCCTGCGAACCGGTGAGATCGACGTCGCCGACCGGCCGGTGCCGCCGGAGCTGGCAGACGAGCTCCGAGGCGCACCCGGTATAGAGCTCATCTCCTCGGCACCGCTGGAGTTCCCCGAGCTGCGGCTGAACTTCCAACGCCCCGCTTTCGCCAACCACGAGGTTCGCCGGGCCCTTTCGCTCGCGGTCGACCGCGAGGCGCTGCTGCGGATAGTCGCCCTCGGACAGGGCCGGGCTGCGATGAAGGGCTACCCGCATCCCGACTCGCCCTGGACGAACCCCAACCTCAACACGCCGTACGACCCCGGGGCAGCTCGGGCAATCCTTGACAGTGCCGGCTTTGCCGACCGCAACGGTGACGGCACCCGTGAGGCGCCCGACGGGACGCCCCTTGCATTCTCCATACAGGTGACCGCAACAGAACCGGTGGAAGTCCGCGCCGCCGAGCTCCTAAGCGAGCAGTTCAGCACGGTCGGGGCCTCGGCCAACGTCCAGCCTGTGGATGCAGGGACGATCGACGGGCTGTTCCGAATGCGGCAGTTCGATGCCTATGTCAACGTCATCAGCGCGCACGGGGTGGCCGACCCGACCCAGTACATCATGTCCCACCGCTCCGGCTACCTCTGGGACGCCCCAGAGGTTCCCTATCCCGCATGGGACGCACTGCACGAGCGCTGGCGGCAGGCCGCGACCCTCGACGAGCGTACACAGACCCTGTTCGAGATGCAGGAGCTCTTCAACCGGCAGCCCACAGCGATCCCCCTCTACTACCCGGAGGTCTCCTACGCTGTGCGCCCTGCTTCCTACGACGGCTGGGTGACCTTGCCCGGCTACGGCGTCATGCACAAGTGGTCGCTGCTGCCCGAGGACGTGGGTCGGGCGGCCAATGCAGTGCAGGCGGAGTGAGGCGTGCGGAGCCGGAGTAGTGGGGCCTGGGCATTCCGCGGAGGTCGGAGTAACGGTCTTGGGCCTGTCAGGGCAGTGCGACGTTGGGGCCAGTACGCCCTCGTGCTGTGGGTCGCCCTGACCCTGAACTTCCTCCTCCCGCGCCTCGCGCCCGGAGACCCGATCGACTACGTGCTCGGTGAGTCCGTCGTGCCGAACGCCTCGGACCTGGAGCGCCTGCGGGCCGAGTACGGCCTCGAGGGTTCCCTGCCCGAGCAGTACGCCGACTACTGGACTCGCCTGGCCAGCGGACAGCTGGGCATATCGGTGCGCTTCGGCGAACCCGTCGCCAAAGTGCTCGCCGACCGGCTCCCCTGGACGGTCCTGCTCGTCGGCCTCGGCACGCTCGCCAGCGCGCTGCTCGCAACTCTGGCCGGGGCAGTCGCGGCCTGGAGACGTGGCGGGCGGCGGGACATCGGACTCGTGACCGGTCTGCTCGCGCTCGACGCGATGCCGGGCTTCTGGATCGGCATGCTGCTCATCTCGGTCTTCGCGGTCGAACTGGGATGGCTGCCCTCCTTCGGCGCGACGCCATTGGTGGCCTCCGGCCGCATCGACTGGGTGCTCGAGGTGGCACGGCGGCTCGTGCTGCCGGTCACGACGCTCGTGCTGGCCACTCTCGGTGGGACCTTTCTGCTCGCCCGCGGAGCGATGCTCTCCACCCTCGAGGAGGGATACGTACGCATGGCGCGGGCGAAGGGGGCCCCCGAACGCCGAGTTGTCATCCGCCACGGGCTGCGCACCGCGCTGCTGCCCATCTACACCAACGTCGCGCTGAGCTTCGGGGCTCTCCTGTCGGGCGCGGTCGTGGTCGAGACCGTGTTCGCGTACCCGGGCATAGGACGGCTGCTCTTCGAGGGCGTGCTCGCCCGCGATTACCCGCTGCTCCAAGGGGCCTTCGTCCTCGTCACGCTCGGCGTCGTGGCCGCCAACCTCGTCGCCGACCTCACCTACCCGCTGCTCGACCCGCGGGTCCGCCACGCGGGAGCCCAGTTGTGAGGATGTCTGGGAGTGGGCGTCGCGTGGGCTTGGTCGGGCTCGTCATCCTCCTCACCTTGGTGACGGTGGCCATCGCGGCGCCCCTGGTCGCCCCCTACCCGCCTCAGAGCCGGATCGGACCTCCGTTCTCATCCCCGGGCCTGCACAATCTGCTCGGCACGAACGACGTCGGTCAGGACCTGCTCAGCGGCCTGCTGTTCGGCGCACGCATCTCCCTGTCGGTAGGACTCGTTGCCGCCCTCACCGCCACAGTGGTCGGCACGGTCGTGGGGTTGCTGGCCGGCTACCTGGGCGGGGCGGTGGACAGCCTGCTCATGCGTCTCGTCGACGTCGTGCTGTCACTGCCGTTCCTGCCGCTCATGATCGTCGTCGGCGCCTTCGTCGGGCCTGGGCTCGCCACGCTGATGCTCGTGATCGGCGCCATCATCTGGGCCGGGCCCTCCCGGGAACTGCGCGCCCAGATCATCTCGGCCAAGGAGCGGGAGCACGTGCAGGCGGTGCGCATCATGGGCGCATCGCACGGCTACGTGCTCGTGCGCCATCTCCTGCCGGCCGTCGCCCCCCTCGTCGTGTCGCAGTTCGTGAGCACCGCGAAGATCGCGATCCTGCTCGAGGCCAGCCTGAGCTTTCTCGGACTCGGGGACCCCACGGCTCAGAGTTGGGGGACGATGCTCCATCACGCCTACGCTCGCAGCGCCTTTCTCAGCGACGCCTGGCTGTGGTGGGTGCTGCCGCCGGGAGCCGCGATCGCAGCGGCGGTTGTCTCTTTCGCCTTCCTCGGCTACGCCCTGGAGGAGCGGGCCCGTCCCCAGCTGGGCACGAGCCGGCCCCCGTTCCCGCCGAGGCGCTCGGCTCGAAGGACCCCGGCAGCCAAAGTCTCGGACACAGCCGCCGGGGGGCCTGGCCCGACCCCGCGGGCCGGTGGCGACGATTCAATCGTGCTCGCCTTCGAACGCCTCACGGTCGACTACGCGGGGCCGTCCGGCCAGCATCGGGCGGTCGAGGAGATCACCCTCTCGCTGGCTAGAGGTGAGGCGGTCGGGCTCGTAGGGGAGTCCGGCAGCGGCAAGTCGACCCTCGTATCGGCCGCACTCGGGCTCCTGCCTGCGGCCGCCCTCGTCACCAGTGGCCGGGTCGCCATCGAGGGTCGCGACCTGAAGCGCCTCACCCGCGCGGAGCTCCGCCGCGTCCGGGGCGGCACGGTAGGCCTCGTCCCGCAGGAGGCCATGAATGCCCTCAATCCCGTCATCCGTGTAGGGGAGCAGATTGCCGAATCCGTGCGTCTGCACGGCGGTGGCAGCCGTGCCGCCGCTCAGGCCCGGGCCAGGGAACTCCTCGAGGTCGTCGAGGTCGGGGCGGAAGCGGCCCGGGCCTGGCCGCACGAGCTGAGCGGAGGGATGCGCCAACGCGCGGTCATCGCCATGGCGCTTGCGGCCGAGCCGGGCATGTTGTTGGCCGACGAGCCCACTACCGGGCTCGACGTCGTCGTCCAGGCCAGCATCGTGCGCCTGATCGAGGATCTACGGCGACGCTTCGGTCTGACCCTGCTGCTCGTGTCCCACGACCTGCCTGTGGTGCTGCGGCTGGCTGAGCGCGTCTGCATCATGGAACGGGGGCGGATCGTCGAGCAGGGTCCCATCCCCGCACTGGTGGCGTCGCCGCGTCATCCCGTCACCCGTCGCCTGCTGGACTCGGTACCTCGACTGCCTGTTCCCTCCGAGGGAACTCCCGCGAGGCGGTCGTGAGACTCGGCCAGCCGTCCCGACGTTCCCCGCCGTCCCCGCACGCCCCGCTGCTGCGAGTCGTGGAGATCCACAAGGTCTTTCGGCACGGGACGGTTACTGCCGCCGAGGGCGTATCTTTCGCAGTGATGCCCGGTGAGGCGGTCGGGCTCGTGGGGCGAAGCGGTGCCGGGAAGACGACCATTGCCCGCATCCTCGTCGGGATGACAGCCCCGGACGCCGGTGAGGTCTTCTTCGAGGGACGCGACATCGTCAAGCTGGACCGTGGCGAGCGCCGTCGACTTGGCCGTGACATGCACCTCATCTTTCAGGACCCCTACTCGGCCCTGCCACCCGGCATGCGGGTCGGTGACATCGTCGCTGAGCCGCTGGTCATCCAACGCACGCAGGGGGACATCACGGGGCGCGTGCTCGAAGCGCTCACCGATGTGGCGCTCGACTCGCGCTACATCCGGCGTCTCCCGGGGGAGCTGTCCGGCGGCGAGCGTCAGCGGGTCGCGCTCGCACGAGCCATCATCACCCGTCCGCGGCTCATCGTCGCCGACGAGCCCACGGCGATGCTCGATCCATCCAGCGGCATGGATCTCCTGCGGACCATGGCCCGCCTGCGGGACGAGCACGGCGTCGCCTGGCTGTACATCACCCACGACTTGGCGCTGACGGCAGCGTATTGCACTCGCCTACTCGTGATCGACGGTGGCCGCATTGTGGAGTCCGGCGCCACCGCTGCGGTGTTGGGACGACCCGCGCACCCGCGGACACGAGAACTCGTGCACGCTGTCCGCGACCTGCACATGGCCCTTCCCTCCCCGTCATGAGGAGGGTGGCGATGGTGGACATGGACCTGCGACTGCCGGGTGATCCGGTGCGGCACCCAGAGATCGAGCCGCTCGACTGCTACTCCTTGCCGTCGTTGGACCTCGACACCTACGCCGGGCTCATCGTGCCCACGATGGTCGACCAGGAGTTCCTCCAACGCCACCGAAAGGTCCTGCGCGCCTACCTCGACCGCCGTGGTGTCATCGCTTTCAGCGGACACCTCCACCGCCCGTGGCTACCCGGCGCGGGCCTGTTCGAGCCGAAGCGGGTGCGGACCTTCCGTGACTATGAGGTACGCATAGTCGCCGACCACCCGGTCTTCGCCGGAGTGCAAGACGCCGACCTGACCTATCGCCGAGGCGTCGCCGGCTTCTTCGCCCGCGGCTACCACCGTCCGCCCCCAGGAGCGCAGGTACTCGTCGAGTTCACGAGCGGCGAGCCGGTCGTCTACGTCGACGAAGTCAGCACCGCGGGGACCCTTCTCGTTCATGCGGGCAACGACCTGGTCAACCTCGCGGGGGATGGGTCGAGCGCTTCCCGGGTAGGCGACCAGCTCGTGTCCTGGATACGGGGAGGGGGAGGTCAGGCATGACCGTTGCCGCGCTGTATGGGGGCTCCGCACCACATCATCAGGCGCTGCACGGCGAGCCGGCCGGACCCTGGATCGACGAGGTCATCTACCTGCCGCATGCCACCAACGCGGATCTGAGCCACCACCAGTTCCTGCTCGTTCCCGAGCGACTGCACCGTGGACTGCTCCACCTCGCGGCTCCGATTGTCATGGACTTCCTCGGAAGCGGTGGGACGGTCGTCGCTTTCGGGGGCCAGCCCACCGGCTGGTTGCCGGGCCTGCACTGGGAGCATCGGCCGACGAACTTCTGGTGGTGGCGAGAGCCGGAAGGACGGAGTGGACTCGTCGCCCGCGACCCCGACCACCCCTTCTTCCGTCATGTCCCCTTACGAGACGCTACCTGGCACTTCCACGGCGTCTTCCATCCGTCCCCGGGGGCCGAGACGATCCTCGCGAGCGACGTCGGCGGCGCAGTGCTCTACATCGACGAGGCTTCCACCGGCGGGACCCTCATCGTGACGTCGCTCGATCCCCTCTACCACGTCGGGTCCTACTTCATGCCCGCGGCAGGGCGCTTCCTGGCAGGCTTTCTGCCGTGGCTGTTGGGACCCCGCCCCGGGCCTTGACGCGCGGCCTGACTCGATGACGCGCTAGCCGCCCTCCGCCGTCCGCTCGCCTGACCGAGCGTTCTGCTCGGCGGTCTCCTGCTGGGAGCGGGCGGTCTGCTCGGTGGTCTCCTGCTGCGAGCGCGCCCAGAAGCCGGCGAGCTGCTGCTGGGTGTCGGCCCAGAGACGTACCAAGTCCTGCTGCCACCGCATAGCCTCGCTGAACAGACGCTCGTTGACCTCCTGGAAGCCGAGTAGCGCCTGGTTCCACGCATCGGCAGCATCCGAGGTGCGCCGCCGCTCACCCTGATCCGACATCCTTCGGCCCTTCGATAAAACGAACACCTTCATCTCTAACCGATTGCGGCGACCGCATCAAGGGGCGGGCGTGCGCAACGTTCGAAACACGTCCGGTTCACGTCCGGTTACAGGTAGAGCCCGCTGGCCTGCTCGGTAGGCTGCTCCGGCGGGGGCAGCGCCTGGCGGCGACGCAGCTGGGCGAGCTGCTGTTGCGCCGCCGCCTGCTGCGCGGCGATCGTCGCCTGTATGCCGTGGAAGACTCCTTCGAGCCAGCCGAGCAGCTGAGCCTGAGCCACGCGCAACTCAGCCTCGGTGGGCGGACCGTCGTCGACTGTGAGGGCGACTTCATCCAACTCGTCCCGGAGGTTCTCGCTCACCGCTTCGCCGAGCATGTGCAGGCAGCGCCGATGGATCTCGGCCAGTCGACTGCGACCACGCTCGTCGAGCTCGACCTGTCGCACCTCGTCGAGCATCGCCCGGGTCATGGACGCGAGGCGAAGGAGTCGGGCGGGGTGGTCGATCTCCTCGTGGGGACCGGAAGGGACCATTCCCGGCGGCCCAGAGGGGCTCTCGGATGTCTGCTGCTCTTGCGGCTGCGGATCCGCTGGGGCCGGCCCATCCGTCGCCATGAGGTCTCCATTCGTCGCTGACGAACCAGCTTAAGGGCGGGAGGGCGGTCTTGGCTTGTCCGGGGAGGGCCGCAGGCCTGGAGGGCGGGGACAGACAAGGCCGCCGGCGGGACCATTGAAGGGCGGAGAGGACGGTCTCGGGCAGCCGCAGATGCACCTGAAGCCGGGTCGCCTCGACGGTCCGTTTCGCGGCGCTAGGCTCGCCGCATCGGTCGCGGGAGGTCCCCGCTCCCCTGGATCTCAGGTCACACGGCAGGTCGTGCTGCGAGCTGCCGAGCGCTAAGAGGAGGGACCGCGGTGTCCGAGACGGTGAGGCTCGACCCGGTGAGCAACGACGTGCTGTTGCCCGATCCCCAGCCGGTCCAATTGCTCGACCCAGCCGGGAACTTGCGCGAGCACGACGAGTACCCGCTCGATCTCAAGGACGACGATCTCCACAGCCTCTACCGCTACCTCATCATTGCCCGTCGCGTCGACAAGGAGGCGATGAACCTTCAGAGGCAGGGCCAGCTGGCGGTTTATCCACCGTCCTTGGGACAGGAGGCTGCCCAGGTCGGCAGCGCCTACGCGATGGCGACGCAGGACTGGGCCTTCACCTCATACCGGGAGACCGCCGTCGCGCTCGTTCGAGGTGTCGACCCGGTCGCCATCCTGCACTTCTTCCGCGGCACGTGGCTGAGCGACCACGACCCCTACGAGCACAACTTCGCTCCCATGACGATCTCGATCGGAACACAGACCCCTCACGCGGTCGGATTCGCGCTGGGCGCGAAGCTCGCTGGGGACCCGCTCGTCACCGTCGCCTACTTCGGGGACGGCGCCACATCCGAGGGCGACACCCACGAGGCCCTGAACTTCGCCGGAGTCTTCCAGACGCCGTGCGTCTTCCTGTGTCAGAACAACCACTATGCGATCTCCGTGCCGCTGTCCCAGCAGACCCGCGCCCCGAGCATCGCCCACAAGGCGGTCGGTTACGGCATGCCAGGAGTGCGCTGCGACGGGAATGACGTGCTAGGCACGTACGCCACGACGAAGAGAGCCGTCGAACGAGCACGGGCCGGTGGGGGGCCGACATTGGTGGAGGCTGTCACCTATCGTCTCGAAGCCCATACGACCTCGGACGATCCGACCCGCTATCGCTCGAGGGAAGAGCTCGACTACTGGGCGACCTTCGATCCCATCGTCCGCTTCGAGAAGTTCCTCAAGGATCGGGAGCTTTGGAGCGAAGATCTCGCCTCCGCGGTCGTCGACGAGGCGGACGAGTTCGCGGCCCGGGTGCGCGCCGAGATCTTCGATGCTCCTCACGGTGACCCGCTCGAGCTGTTCGAGCACGTGTATGTCGATCCGCCCCACGACTACCTGCGTCAGCGAGCGCAGTTGCAGGCCGAGCTCGAGCGAGAGGCCTAGCGAATGGTCGTGACGATGGCCCAGGCCCTGAACCAGGCCCTTCGCGACGCGATGGAGCAGGACGAGCGCGTCCTCGTCTTCGGTGAGGACGTGGGCCGGTTGGGTGGGGTCTTCCGCATCACCGACAGGCTCCAGGAGAAGTTCGGCGGAGAGCGCTGCTTCGACACTCCGCTGGCGGAGTCCGCGATCATCGGGACCTCACTCGGTCTGGCGCTCTACGGTTTCCGCCCGATCCCCGAGATGCAGTTCGACGGCTTCTCCTACACGGCCTTCGAGCAGCTCGTCAGCCACGTCGCGAAGTATCGCAACCGCTGCCGCGGCGCCGTGCGGCTGCCCATCACCGTCCGCATCCCCTACGGCGGTGGGATCGGCGCGGTGGAGCATCATTCCGAGAGTCCGGAGACCTACTGGCTGCACACCCCCGGTCTGAAGGTCGTGACCCCCGGAACCCCATCCGATGCCTACAGCATCATGCGCCAGGCGATCGAGTGCGACGATCCGGTCGTCTTCCTCGAACCGAAGCGGCGCTACTGGATGAAGGAGGACATAGACCTGCCCGCTGAGGGGCCGCCCATGTACGAGGCGCTCGTGCGGGCCGAAGGCAGCGATGTGACGCTCGTGACGTACGGTCCGATGGTGCGTACGGCACTCGAGGCCGCCCAGGCCGGCGAGGAGCAGGGATGGAGCATCGAGGTCGTCGACCTGCGCTCCCTCCACCCGCTCGACGAACGGACGGTCGTGACGAGCGTGCGCAAGACCGGTCGCTGCATCGTCGTACACGAGGCCATCCGAAGTCTCGGCCTGGGTGCTGAGATCGCGGCCCGCGTGCAGGAGCTCGCGTTCTACCATCTCGAGGCGCCCGTGTTGCGTGTGACCGGCTTCGATACGCCCTATCCGCCCGCGCGGCTCGAGGAGTTCTGGTTACCGGACGTGGACCGCATCCTCGATTTCGTCGCACGTGCGCTCGCGTACTGAAAAGCGTGATCAACAACGCTGAGCTACCTGTGGGAGGACAACGTGGGGGAGTTGCGCGACTTCCTGCTGCCTGACCTCGGCGAGGGGCTCGAGGAGGCCGAGATCCTGACATGGAAGGTCGAAGTCGGGGACCGCGTCGAGCTGAATCAGGACATCTGTGAGGTCGAGACGGCCAAGGCTGCTGTGGCGGTTCCCTGCCCGTTCTCCGGGACGGTCCTCGAACGCTATGGCGAGGTGGGGGACACCCTGCAGGTCGGAGCTCCCCTCGTCCGGATAGATACCGCATCGAGTCGGGACAGGGAAGTCGAGCGGGAGCAGGGCCGGGACGGCGGCGAAGCCGCCGGGCGGGCGGGGCGGGACACCGAGAGCGCAGAGTCGGGGGATGTCCTGGTCGGATACGGAGAGGCCCTTCACCACCGCCGCCGGCGCGGAGAGGCTGGGAGGCCGCTTGCCAAGCCATCCGTGCGAAAGCTCGCAAAGGACCTGGGCATCGACGTCACCACGATCGCGCCAGGATCGGGACCCGGCGGGATCGTGACTGGTGACGATGTTCGGGAGGCGGCCACACGCGCTCGGCCACGGCTCGAGCCTGTCGTTCCGCTGGCCGGCATCCGCAAGCGGGTAGCCGAGAGGACAGCACGATCACGCGCGGAGATTCCCGAGGCGACCTGCGGGCTGTGGGTCGACTGCACCGCTCTGTGGCAGATTCGTGACCGGTTGAATGAGGTTGCCGTTCGCGAAGGGGAGCACGTTTCGCTCACCCCCTTCGCGCTGCTCCTGCGTGCGATCGTCCTCGCGCTGAGACGCTTCCCGATTCTCAACGCGCGCATCGACACGGCCGCCCACGAGATACGACTGCTCGAGGAGATCCATCTCGGCGTCGCGACCGATGCCCCGCAGGGGCTGGTCGTGCCGGTGATCCGCAATGCAGAGCGTCTTACGACGTTCGATCTCGCCCGCGAGCTGAACCGACTCGTCCAAGCTGCCAGGGACGGTTCGATCGGCCCGGAGGAGCTTGTCGAGTCGACCATCAGCGTCACGAACTATGGCGCGATCGGTCTCGATGACGCCAACCCCGTCATCAACTACCCCGAGGTGGCCATCCTCGGAGTTGGAGCGATGAAGCAGCGCCCCTGGGTCGTGGACGGTGAGCTTGCGGTCCGGACGGTCACCAAGCTCGTCTGCGTCTTCGATCACCGGGTCATGGATGGCGCCGAAGCAGGACGCTTCCTCGGCTATCTCGGTGCAATCGTGGAAGATCCCACCCGCATGCTGCTGCACCTGTGAGCATCCGGTGGGGCGGGCGACAGGGCTCCCCATCAGGCTGGCCCCAAGCCCGGCCGCGGTGCTGTCCTATGGTGGAGGTCGTCGAGGACATCTGAGAACGTCGTCGTCTGCCACAGGGAGGCCTCAGGACCATGACCTCAGCTACCGGTGCCGCCACGATCCGCGAACTGCTGAGCACTGGGGCCACCGTGAACATGCCCGGGGTCTTCGACGCGCTGTCCACCCGGCTGGCAGACGAAGCGGGCTTCGAGGTGTTGTTCATCTCGGGCTATTCGGTGTCGGCCACCCAGCTGGGCCTGCCCGACTACGGCTATCTCACCCAGACCGAAATCGTCGCGGCTGCCAGAGCGATCTGCGCGAACACGTCACGTCCGGTGATCGTGGACGCCGACACCGGCTACGGCAACCCGCTCAACGCGGTCCGTACCGCCCAGCTGCTGCACCGGGCCGGCGCCGGAGGGCTGTTCCTCGAAGACCAGGAATGGCCGAAGAAGTGCGGCCACTTCGCCGGGAAGCGCGTGGTCGATCGAGGCGAGTGGCTGGACAAGCTGCGAGCAGTGCTCGACCTGCGGGACGAGGGAGTGGACCTGTTCCTCGTCGCCAGGACCGATGCTCGGGGCGCCGTCACCTTGGACGAAGCCATCGCCCGTGCCCAGGCGGCGCGTGATCTCGGCGTGGACGCGGTGTTCGTCGAAGCCCCCCAGAGCCAGGACGAGCTGGAGCGCGTCACCAAGGAGGTTGAGGGAGTGGTTCGGGTGGCGAACATGATCGAGGGGGGACGCACGCCGCTGTTGACTGTCGCCGAACTGCACGACCTGGGCTACGACCTCGTCGTGACGCCCCTCAGCGGCCTGTTGACGGTCGCTGCCGGGCTGCGGCAGACATTCGCGACCTTGCGGAACAAGGGCACGTTGCGCGATGACCTGGACTTGCTGGTCCCGTTCGAGGAATTCAGCGCGGTGGTCGACGTCGACCGTCACCGCAGACTGGAACAGCGCTACGCGTGATGGCCTCGAGCCCTGGCCGGTCGTCCTACTGCGGTGGCAACCGCCGCATGGTTCAGCGCCTTCCAGTGCTAGGACAGCCCCACGAGCAGCAAAGGGAGGGAACAGGCGTGATTGCACCGTCGTGCCACCGGGTCAAGGAACGACCATTCGCGGTCCGACCACGATCAAGGCGCGCACAGAGAACAGGGCGGGAACCTTCGCCCTGGTGGACCCCGAGCGCCACGCGGCCATCGCATGCGCAAACTGGATGGACGTCGTCTGTCCACCACTGGCCGAGTCCCATCCACTCTGACCTCTCACAGGACCACGAGCGCCAATTCCGGCCCGGGGCGTAGATTCCTGCGCCACGCCGTCCCAGCAACGGAGACTGAGCTTGCGGCGGATTTACGCCTCCGAGCGGCGGGCTCGCCTCGGGGCGCGGCATCGTCTCGCCGCACCCGCTGCATCCCCGGTGGAGGCGGCGCGGGAGCTCGTGGGCCTGCATTCTTCGGACCCGACATCGGTGATGCTCGCGGTGCGTGCACGCACGAACGGAGTCTTTCCTGCTGCTGTCGAGCGGGCGCTGTACGAGGACCGGGCGCTGGCTCGCATCCTTGGCATGCGGCGCACGCTGTTCGTCGTCCCTGTCGACCTGGTGGCGACCATCCATGCGGCTTGCACCCGGGCCTTGGCTCCACGCGAGCGGTCTCGCCTGGTGCGGTTACTGGAGGAGGCTGGGATCGCTGAAGACGGACGTGCCTGGCTTGCCCCGGTCGAGGAGGCCACGCTCACCGCTTTGCGGGCTCGTGGGGAGGCAACCGCCCTGGAGCTGTCCGAGCAGGTGCCCGAATTGCGCGAGCAGATCCCCTTCGGGAAGGGCAAGAAGTGGGAGGGCAAGGTCGGTGTTTCCACGCGTCTGCTGTTCCTGCTGGCCACTGAGGGCCGCATCATTCGCACCCGCCCACTGGGGTCGTGGACGAGCACCCAATACCGCTGGGCACCGCTGCGCTCGTGGCTCGGGGTGGACGTGGACCTCCTGCCCACCGCAGCCGCACGCACCGAGCTCGCACGGCGATGGCTGCAGACGTTCGGGCCCGGCACGTTCAGCGACCTCACCTGGTGGACGGGTTGGACGGTCGCTCAGACCCGGGCCGCACTGACGGAACTCCAACCTATAGAGGTGGATCTCGAGGGTGCCACCGGCTTCGTACTGCCCCACGACGACCGGCCCGTCGATCCCCCGGGTCCCTGGGCGGCGCTGCTGCCTGCCCTCGACCCGACGGTGATGGGCTGGGTCGAGCGCGACTGGTACCTGGGCCAGCACCGGGCGGCATTATTCGATGGCAACGGTAACGCTGGTCCCAGCGTCTGGTGGGACGGTCGAGTGGTGGGAGGTTGGGCGCAACGCCGCGATGGGGAGATCACCCTGCGTCTGCTGGAAGACATCGGGTCCGATGCGGCTGCCGCGGTCCAGGCCGAAGCAGACCGTGTGGCCCGGTGGCTGGGTGTCGTGCGCTTCATACCCAGATTCCGCACGCCATTGGAGAAGGAGCTCAGCTCGTGACGATGAATGCCCCCCCGAGTGCCAGCCGAGGTTTCATGGTCGGCTTTCGGACCGGGTGCGGCGCGTCACGCGGCCGGATTCCAGCGCCCCTTCTTGGACTCGCCGCGGACAAGCTCGAGGGAGTTCCCCCCGAGCGACGGCAGGCGGCGTCAGGTGCTGTCGCAGCTGGATCGCGCTGCTCGTTCCGCACAGACGCCGGGGCGCCGGCCAGCACGACCCAAGTAACGGGTGTGGAGTAGGCAGTTGCCCGAAGTGCTGAGCGAACGCGATCTGGGCCCGAGCGGCGTCGCCTCTGGGAGACGCCGGCGGCCCGTGGTGGGCCCCGATTGGGCGCTAGGCCTGCATGTGCTCACGCTCGTGGTCGGCCTGGCTGTGCTCGTGGTGGCCAGCCGAGGGCATTGGTTCGTCATAGACGAGTGGGTCTTTCTCACCGACCGGCGGCTCGACGATGTGCGGGGCCTGTTCGTGCCCCACAACGAGCATTGGTCGACCCTGCCGATCGTGCTGTGGAGGGCCCTGTTCGCCACGGTGGGGTTGCACTCGTACTGGCCCTACCAGCTCGTGACGCTGGGCATCCACCTCGGCGTGGCGCACCTGCTGTGGCGCCTGCAACGGCGGGCACGGGTGGCACCCGCCATTGCCATCGCCACCAGCGGACTGTTCGTGGTGTTCGGGGCGGGAGCGGAGAACATCCTCAACGCCTTCGCCATGACCTTCGACGCCCCGCTGCTGTTGGGGCTGGGTCACGTGCTGCTGGTCGACCATCCGGGCAGCGCCACAGGCGCGGGCGGGTGGGGCTCCCAAGGGCGCTTCGACCGCCGCGACGCCTGGGGGCAGGTGCTCGCCCTGGCCGGGCTGATGACGTCGGGGGTGGCGCTGACCATGCTGGCGGTGGCCGGGCTGACCGCCCTGCTGCGCCGGGGCTGGCGAGCCGCGGCGGTGACGGTCGCCCCTCCGGCCGGCGTGTTCATGCTGTGGCTGCTTCTCGTGGGTCGCGGCAGTTTCGGCTTGTTGCGAGCGTGGGAGCCGGGGCGCATCCCTGCCTTCGTCTGGCATGGTTTGAGGACCACCTTCGACGTCGCCGCCGGCCTGAGCGGCGTGGGGGTGGTGGCCCTGGTGACTCTGGCAGTGTGGCTGGCGCACCACCGCGGCGAGCTGCGGGGCCGCCTCGCGGCGACCGCAGCCTGCGCCCTGGGAGCCGTGATCTTCTTCGGCATCCTGGGCGTCAGCAGGGCGATGTTCGGCACCACCCATGCGGAGACGTCGCGATACCTCTACATCGCGGGCGGCCTGCTCATACCGCCGCTGGGTGGGGCTTTGTCCGGCCTCACTGGGACCCGGCGTCTCGCCCTTGGCGGCGCGGTCGTCTTGGTCGCGCTGCTCGCCGCGAACGGGACCCGACTGCTTTTCTCCCGTGCGGACTACGAGCTGGGCATCGAGCAGGACCAGCGGCAGCTGCATCTCGCCGCTGCCCGCCTGAACCTGCCTCCCTCGGACCTGGCAACAATGCCCGAGCCGGTCCTGTTGGCCCCTCACCTGTCCTACAACGAGCTGAGAGAGATGCACGAGCAGGGCAAGCTTCCATCCGGTGAGGAGGTAACCCGGGACTGGGAGCTGGCTGCCCTGACCATCCTGAAAGTCAGCACGAGCACCACACCGATGCTGCCGTTGGGGCCCAAGGGAGGCGGTCCCACCGTCACGGCGGCGGATGGCGGGTCGATCGGGACGGACACCGACTGTGTACGGTTCGGGCCGAGGGCTGAAACCTCCGAGATGGTGCTGAACATTCCGGCGCCAGTGTCGCTCCCACTGCGTACCACGGCAGGCAACGTCGGGGTCTTCCTCCGTGACGCGGACGGCACCACCTCTCGTATCGGTTTTCTGGTCCGGCTCGTACATGCTCCCAAGTACCTCAATCTCCACCTGTATGAGCAGGACGCCGTGCTCACCATCCCGGCTGCCGCCTCGTTCAAGCTGTGTGGGCTCGGAGGGACCTGAGTGAGTGTTGGGGCCTGGTCGAGTGACTGACGTCCTGCGCGAGCGCGGTTTTCGCAGCGGTGTCGCTGTTGGGGGGCGTTGGTGGCGCGTCCTGCGGTCCGATTGGGCGCTTGGCGTGCATGTGCTGACGCTGGTGGTCGGCCTGGTTGTGCTCGTGGTGGCCAGCCGAGGGCACTGGTTCGTCATAGACGAGTGGGGTTTTCTCACCGACCGGCGGCTCGACGATGTGCGGGGCCTGTTCGCACCACACCAGGAGCACTGGTCGACCCTGCCGATCGTGCTGTGGCGGGCCCTGTTCGCCGTGGTGGGGTTGCATTCGTACTGGCCCTACCAGCTCGTGGCGCTGGGCGTCCACCTCGGCGTGGCGCACCTGCTGTGGCGCCTGCAACGGCGGGCGCAGGTGGCGCCGGGGCTGGCGATCGCCACCAGCGGGCTGTTCGTGGTGTTCGGGGCGGGAGCCGAGAACATCCTCAACGCCTTCGCCATGACGTTCGACGCGTCGGTGCTGTTGGGGCTGGGTCACGTGCTGCTGGTCGACCACCCGGGCAGTGCCGCAGGCGCGGGCGGGTGGGGCCCCCCGGGCAGCGCCGCAGGCGCGGGCGGGTGGGGCTCCCAAGGGCGCTTCGACCGCCGCGACGCCTGGGGGCAGGTGCTCGCCCTGGCGGGACTGATGACCTCCGGTGTGGCGCTGAGCATGGTGGCGGTGGCAGGGCTGACCGCGCTGCTGCGCCGGGGCTGGCGAGCCGCGGCGGTAACGGTGGGCCCTCCGGCGACGGCGTTCACGTTGTGGTTGTGGCTGATGGGTCGAAGCAGCCTGGGAGCACTGTGGGCGTGGGCGCCGGGGCGCATCCCCGCCTTCGTCTGGCACGGCCTTACCACGACGTTCGATGCCGCCACCAGCGTGAGAGGGGTGGGCGTGGGGGCCATGGTGGCGCTGGCAGTGTGGCTGGTGCGCCACCGCGGCGAGCTGCGGGACCGCCTTGCGGCGACGTGCGCCTGCCTGTTGGGGACGGTGATCTTCTTCGGGATCCTCGGGATCGGCAGGTCGATGCTCAGCCTCCCCCACGCGGAGACGTCACGCTACCTCTACGTCGCAGGGGCACTGCTCATACCCGCCGTGGGTGCCGCGCTGTCCGACCTCGCCGGCGAGCGACGCCTCGCCCACGGCGCCGCCATGGTCCTGGTAGTCCTGCTCGCCGCGAACGGTGTGCGCCTGCTGTCCTCCCGTTCGGAGTTCGAGTGGACCGTCGAGCAGCAGCAGCGACAGTTGCTGCTTGCCGCGTCCCGACTGGATCTGCCCCCTTCGGAGTTGGCGACCATGCCCCAACCGGTGCTGCTCGGTCCCCATCTCGGATACGACGAACTGCGAGAGATACACCAGAGGGGCAAGCTTCCCTCCAGCGAGGATGTCACCCGTGATTGGGAGCTCGCCGCACTGACCCTTTTGAAGATCAGCACCAGCCGTGGGCCGCTGCTGCCGCCAGGACCCCAAGAGGGCGGCCCCAGCGTGGTGATTGCGGGACCCGCGGCGATTGGAGGAGACCCGGACTGTCTGCGCTTCGAGCCGAGGGCCGAGCCCTCAGAGGTGGTGCTTCACGTGCCGGCGCCGGTGGCGCTCCCGCTGCAGACCTCATCCGACGCCGTCGGGGTCTTCCTCCGGGACTCGGACGGCACCCGATCTCGCGTCGGCCTGCTGGTCCGCCTCTGGCACGCCCCCAACTATCTCAACCTCCATCTCCACCAGCAGGACGTCATGATCACGCTCCCTGCCGAGTCGTCCTTCTCACTGTGCGGACTCGGAGGGCCTGTCCCGCCTGAGCGGGACCTTTCCCATCCTGAGCGGGCGTCGCCCTTAGGTGCTGCAGGATGCGTCGAACAAGCGCCAAGCGATTGTGCAGGGATGAGGCCGACCATCTCAGCCGTGGCCATGGCGAGCCTGCCGCGTCCGTATCGTAATCCTCGACGGTGCGAAGATCTGGAGCGGTGACGGCCACCGACAGCCACGCAGGATTCACCGGTCGTACGCTCGGAGAGTTATCGACCAGGCTAAGACCGCGCCAAAGCAGGTCTAAGAGAGGAAGACCCTTCGCCAAGGTCCTGCTATCGACCCTCCTCTGAGCGGTCCTGTCAGCCCGGCGGCGGGGGCGGAGGAGGCCGCCGCAGGGGTGTGCCGCGTGGGAGGGAGGTCCAGGTGCGGCCGTTTCGGGTGATCATGAACACCCCGGTTTCGGGGTCGAGGCGCTGTTTCCATTTGCGGTCGTGTACGAGCTTGTGCCAGCGGCGTATCAGAAGCGCCAGATTGTCGGGGTCGTGGTCGCCGCCGTCTGCCTGCTCCTTCACATGGTGCACGTCCGCCCACGGGGCGGGGCCGGTGGAGCCGGGGAAGCGACAGCCCCGGTCCCGCGCTCGTATCGCCAGTCGGATGTCCGCGGGGATGGCGGCGGCTTTGGTCTTGGCGGACACCGCCAGGGGACGTGCCCCGTCGAACAGCACGACCCGCAGGTCCGCATCCCGGGACAGGGCTTCCACGGTAGCGGCGGTCAGGGTGGGCAGTACACCGGGGGCGGCCAGCTCCACCGTGCCAGCGGCAGTCGTGGTGACGTTGGCCAGGTCGATGTGGGCGACCAGCAGGGGGCGGGCACGACGGCGTCTGCCCCTGCCCCCGCCCAGCCAGTCGGTGCAGATGCGCACCAGCCCTCGGGCACGCTGCTTCGCTCGACTCGACGCCTGCCCCGGTTCGGTCGGTTCGCGGTCAGGCAGGCCGCTGGCCGCATCAAGCGCGCTGAGGCAGGTCGCCCCTGCCACCCGGTCAAGCTCGCCATACAGGCGCACACAGCCGTCGAACGCAGGCTGTACCGCGAGGAAGCTGGCCTCGACCTTGCGCTGCTCGCGACGTTCGACCTTGCGTGCCCCGTCGACCTCATCGGCGGCACGTTCCACCGCCCACACCAATTCGTCCGGACTGTATTTGTCCACCAGGTCCAGAGAGGCCTCGACCCGTTCGTCGATGACCGGCAGGTCGTCGACCCGCATGCGACGCAGACGCGCCACGATGCCTCGGATCTGACCCCACGACAGTTTCCCCTCGTCGAACAGTGTCTTGGTGATCGGCATGTGCTGCAACACCCGAGCCGCCTCCGTCAGCATGTGGGCGTCTGAGGAGACCATGCGGTGCTCGAGTGCGAGCAGCAGATCGAGGGGCAGGCCTTCGATGATCTCGACTACGCGGGCGCGTTGTACCTTGCCGGCCAGGTCCACCGCCTCGGCCGTGGCCTGCTGCACGCGTCGCAGGGCATCTGACAGGCTGGCCAGCAGCCCCGCACCTTCGGCCAGGCTCCCCTCACCATCAGGCCGAGTCATAGGCTGATGAATGGTATGCGTCGAAATCGTGTCCATTTCCATGCTACGAACGTACCGTATCGCTGTGACATCTTGCCCACGAAAACTGGCAATGATGTGGATAAAGAACTTGGTTCTGTTGTACGGGTACAGGGTAATATGACCGTGGGTCTCGGGCCAAGGAACAGGCAGCGGAGTGCGGGCGTGAGTCCGGAAGGGCGAGTGCGCTTGAGGCGCGTCATGTATGCGAGTCTGGGCTCCTGCACGACTCCTCGGAGAGCGCCGCGCGTTATGAGACGAAACGTTGTGCGAATTGCGGTTTTCGGTTGACGCGGATCGCTTTTTGGTCATAAGAGGCCGATGGCGGGTGTGACCTGTAACCGGATCCGATCGAAGACATTGGGGGCGGTGCACTCGACCGCACGGGATCAGGAGGCCGCCTGCCGTCGAAGGACGCTCTTCAGGGCGCTCTGCCCCGATTTCCCCGCAGGCGGTAGCAGATGCCACTGGGGGAAGACGATGGGCGACGCGAGGGTGGGCGGACGTCCACCTGAAGCTGTCATCCCTTTCCTTAGAGTGAGGACTGCGCCCCTCACTGTGCCCTCGACCGGAAGGCTCATCGTGACCCCTCCAGCCGCGCGCGCGGAAGCGGGGGAGGACACGTCGACATCACCTGAGGTAACCGAGCCCACAAGCGGGGACGGCCGCAGCCGTGTCGTCATCCGGGGCGTCAGCCCGGAAATCGACGGCGGGCGCTGGCCCATCAAGCGGGTCGTGGGGGAGGGGGTCGCGGTCGCGGCGGACGTCTTCACCGACGGCCACGACGAGATCTCGTGCGAAGTCCTCTGGCGTCGACTCGACCGCGCCGGTCGGCCCATCGAAGACTGGCACGAGGCGCCCATGTCGTTTCTCCACAACGACCGCTGGGCGGCGTCGTTCACCGTCTCCGAGCTCGGCCGCTACGACTACACCGTGCGCGGCTGGGTCGATCGCTTCAAGACCTGGTCCCACGACCTAGAAAAGCGGGTTGCCGCTGATCAGGACGTCGGGGTTGACCTCTTGATCGGGGTGGGGCTCGTGGAGGAGGCGGCCGATCTCGCGACCGGGCCAGATGCCGACCGGCTCGAAGCCTATGCGAAGGCGCTACGAGGGGGAGCGTCGCAGTCAGAACGCGCCGCCCTGGCGGTGAGCGAGGAACTGCGGCTGCTCATGCGCCGTCACGGTCCACGCCGGTTCGCGGTCACCTACGACCGCAACCTCGGGGTCACCGTCGACCGGGAGCGTGCCCGTTGTAGCGCCTGGTACGAGCTGTTTCCTCGCTCGGCCTCACCCGACCCCACTCGACACGGGACGCTCGAAGACGTCGAGAAGCACATGCTGCCGTACGTCGCGGCGCTGGGTTTCGACGTGCTCTACCTGCCGCCCGTCCACCCGATCGGCGAGAGCGCCCGCAAGGGCCGCAACAACGTCCCCGTCGCCGCGCCCGACGATGTGGGCAGCCCCTGGGGGATCGGCTCCCACCATGGCGGGCACAAGTCCGTACACCCGCAGCTCGGCACGCTGGATGACGTTCGTCGCCTCGCGGGCCGCTGCCGCGAGTACGGTCTCGAGCTCGCGCTGGACATCGCCTTCCAGTGCTCACCGGATCATCCCTATGTGCGCGAGCATCCGGAGTGGTTCCGTCATCGACCGGACGGCAGCATCCAATACGCCGAGAATCCGCCCAAGAAGTACCAGGACATCTACCCGTTCGACTTCGAGTCGGAGAATTGGCGCGAGCTGTGGGAGGAGCTCAAGAGCATCTTCGAGTTCTGGATCGACGTCGGCGTCCGTATCTTCCGAGTGGACAACCCGCACACGAAACCGTTCCCCTTCTGGGAGTGGTGCATTGCCGGAATAAAGCGGAAGCACCAGGATGTCGTCTTCCTCTCCGAGGCTTTCACGCGGCCGAAGGTCATGTATCAACTCGCGAAGCTCGGATTCACGCAGTCTTACACGTACTTCGCCTGGCGGAATGACAAGTCCGGGCTCCAGGATTACTTCACCGAGCTCACCCAGACCGAGGCCGTCGAGTTTTTCCGCGCGAACACCTGGCCGAATACACCGGACATCCTCACGGAGTTCCTTCAGTTCGGGGGACGTCCCGCGTTCGTGATTCGGTTCATTCTCGCCGCCACCCTAGCTGCGAACTACGGTATCTACGGTCCGGCCTTTGAACTCTGCGAGCACGTGCCGCTGCGCCCGGGTTCGGAGGAGTACCTCAACTCTGAGAAGTACCAGATCCGCCACTGGGATCTCACGCACCCCGACTCGCTGCGAGATCTCATCGCACGCGTAAACCGCATTCGCCGCGAGAATTCGGCGCTGCACAGCGACCGCAGACTCCACTTCCACCAGGTCGATAACGCTCAGCTCATCTGCTATTCGAAGGCCACCGAGGACTACGCGAACGTGATCCTGTGCGTCGTGAACCTCGATCCAAGCTGGATGCAAGCAGGCTGGGTGCACCTGGACCTCCATGACCTCGGCCTCGAGACAGGCCAGGTGTTCCAGGTGCACGACCTCATCACCGATGCGCGCTACCGCTGGGAGGGCTCCTCGAACTACGTCGAGCTGAACCCCCACGTCACCCCAGCACACGTCTTCGAGGTTCGAGCTCACGAACGTTCAGAGCGAGACTACGACTACTACCGGTGACCATCACAGCAACCCCAGGAGCTCCTCAGAGGCGCCCATGGCCCAAACCGCCACGTCTGTTCACGATGCGCTGTGGTACAAGGACGCCATCATCTATGAGGTGCATGTCCGAGCCTTCCACGACAGCGACGGGGACGGTATCGGTGACTTCCGGGGCCTCACGGAGAAGCTCGACTACTTGCAGGACCTGGGGGTCACCGCTCTGTGGCTGCTGCCCTTCTACCCTTCGCCACTTCGGGATGACGGCTACGACATCGCCGACTACACCGGGGTTCATCCCAGCTACGGCACCGTCCGCCACTTTCGCACGTTCTTGAACGAGGCGCACCGGCGCGGCTTGAAAGTCATAACCGAGCTTGTCGTCAACCACACCTCCGATGAGCATCCGTGGTTCAAGCGAGCGGTGCGTGCAAAGGCCTCCTCGAAGCACCGCAACTTCTACGTCTGGAGCGCCACGGCCCACAAATGGCAGGAAGCGCGCATCATCTTCCGGGACTTCGAGCATTCGAACTGGACCTGGCACCCGGAGGCCGAGGCCTACTACTGGCACCGCTTCTACTCCCACCAGCCAGATCTGAACTTCGACAACCCGGCCGTCATGGAGGCGATAAAGCGCGTCCTCGACTACTGGCTCGACCTCGGTGTGGACGGCATGCGGCTCGACGCGATCCCCTACATCTACGAGCGCGAGGGCACGAACTGCGAGAATCTGCCCGAAACCCACGCTGCTCTCAAGGAGCTGCGAGCGCACCTCGACAAGCACTACTCGAATCGCATGTTCCTTGCGGAAGCGAACCAATGGCCCGAGGACGCCGCCGACTACTTCGGTGACGGCGACGAGTGCCATATGGCCTTCCATTTCCCGCTCATGCCGCGGTGGTTCATGGCGGTACGGATGGAGGACCGCTTTCCGATCATCGACATCCTGCAGCAGACCCCAGCTATACCCCCGAGCTGCCAGTGGGCCGTGTTCCTCCGCAACCACGATGAGCTCACGCTCGAAATGGTCACGGACGAGGAACGCGACTACATGTATCGCACGTACGCCCACGAGGCGCGCTCACGCATCAACCTCGGCATCCGCCGCCGCCTCGCCCCGCTGCTGGGCAACAGTCGCCGTCTCATCGAGTTGATGAACGGGCTGCTCTTCTCGATGCCTGGGACGCCCGTCATCTACTACGGCGACGAGATCGGTATGGGGGACAACATCTTCCTCGGCGATCGCAATGGCGTGCGAACACCGATGCAATGGAGTGCCGACCGCAATGCCGGCTTCTCCCGAGCGAACCCCCAACAGCTCTACCTGCCGGTGATCATCGACCCCGAGTATCACTTCGAGACCGTCAACGTCGAGGCGCAGCAGAACAACCCGTCCTCATTGCTGTGGTGGATGAAACGGATGATCGCGCTGCGCAAACAGCACCAGGTGTTCGGGCGAGGTTCGATCACCTTCCTCTACCCGGACAACCCCAAAGTGCTGGCCTTCGTGCGCGAGCTCAGGAGCCGCCATCCGGGAGACGAGGAGAGGGTGCTCGTCGTGGCCAACCTCTCCCGCTTCGTGCAGGCGGTCGAGCTCGACCTGTCGACCTACAAGGGCCTCACACCAGTCGAGTTGTTTGGCCGCACGCCCTTCCCACCCATTGGTGAACTGCCTTACTTCCTCACCCTCGGGCCTCACTCCTTCTACTGGTTCGCTGTCGAGCACGTACGCGAGGAGATCACCCTCGGCTACCGCGCGCCCGAGGACGAGATCGCCCGCGCTCCCGCCGTCACAGCCGCTTCCTATCCTGAGATCGTCACGACCTCCCGCTGGCAGGCGTTGCTGTCCGGACGCGGCGTGGCGACGATCGAGCGGGTGCTCCCCGAGATCCTGCGTACACGACGTTGGTTCGGTGGCAAGGCCCGCCACATGCAGCACGCGTCCATCGTCGAGTCCATCCCGATCGCTCTCGACGGGGACAATTGTTACCTGCTGCTCGTGCAGGTGACGTACCGGGACGGTGAAGAGGAGCGCTACGTCCTGCCGGTCGCCTTCGCCGAGGAGCAGTACGCCGGGCGCGTCATCAACGACATACCGTCGGCCGTGCTCGCGCGTCTGCGGGCGCAGAGCCCTGACGGTCAAGCCGACAGCGGCGTGCTCTTCGATGCCCTGTGGAAACGAGAGTTCGCCGCCAGCCTGCTCGAGCTCGTAGCGAGACGACGACGAGTTGGCGCCGCAACCGGAGAACTGCAGGCTCGCCCTACCCGAGCGTTCCGGGAGCTGCGTGGCGAGGGGGCTCTTGATCCGAGCGTGATGCGAGCCGAGCAGTCCAACACGTCCCTGTCGTACGGCAACCGCTTCGTCCTCAAGCTGTTCCGACGCCTTCAGGAGGGCGTGAACCCCGACCTCGAAATAGGGAGGTTCCTCACCGAGCGCACCGACTTCCGCTACACCCCACCGGTTGCGGGGTCCATCGAGTTCCGCCCCGAACGCGGTGGCGAACCCCTGACCGTGGCGATCCTCCAAGGCTTCGTACCCAACGAGGGCGACGCATGGTCCTACACCCTCGACGTGCTCGGCCGCTACTACGAGCGGGCGATGTCGGAGACCGCAGCCCAGGTCGAGGAACAGCTCGACGTCCCACAGAAGCCGCTCGCGGATCTGGCACAGCTCGACGTCCCTCCGGGCGCGCATGACCTGGTCGGGCCCTACCTGTCATCGGCGGAGATGCTCGGCCGTCGCACCGCCGAACTGCACCTGGCACTCGCGTCGAACCGGGAGGAGCCCGCCTTCGCTCCTGAGCCCTTCACCACCCTCTACCAGCGCTCGCTCTACCAATCCATGCGGACCCTTGCGCGGCGGACTTTCCAACTCATGCGCCGTCGACTCCGCGTCCTTGGCGAAGAGGAGCGGGCTCCTGCCGAGCGACTGCTCAAGCGCGAGGACTTCGTCGTCGAACGCTTCCAGGAGTTGACGACTGCGAAGATCTTCGCCACTCGTATCCGTATCCACGGCGACTATCACCTGGGGCAGGTCCTGAACACGGGCCGGGATTTCGTCATCATCGACTTCGAGGGCGAACCGGCCCGCCCACTGGGCGAGCGACGGTTGAAGCGATCGGTGCTGCGAGATGTGGCTGGCATGCTGCGATCCTTCGACTACGCCGCCTATGCGGGGCTGTTCGAGCAGATCGAGCGTGGCCTGGTCAGCCCGGGAGTGCACGCCGCCGAACTCGAGCGTTGGACCCGTTACTGGCAGACGTGGGTGAGCGCTGCCTTCCTACGTGCCTACCTCGGGGCCATCGGCCAGGCGTCTCTCCTGCCTCGTGATCCGGAGATGCTGCGCCTTCTTCTCGACGTATACCTGCTCGAGAAGGCGATCTACGAGCTCGGCTATGAGCTCAACAACCGGCCGGGCTGGGTGCGCATCCCCTTGCAGGGCGTACTCCGGCTCATAGGTGAGGAGGCCTGAAGGGTGGGAGACCGGAGGAGCGGCCTTGGAGTCGGAGCGGTCTTGGGCCCAAGACCGCGACCAGGATCGCACAAGACCGCGACGGAGGCCGGCTCAATTTTGGGGAGAGGTCGCAGTAGCGGTCTTGGGGCCTGTCAAGACCGCGACGGAGGCGGCGGGCCTGATTTTGGGGGAGAGGTCGTAGCAGCGGCCTTGGGCCTGTCACGACTGCGACGACGGTCGGGAGGGACTGGTTGATGGCGGACGACCCCAGCAGCGAGCTCCGCCATCTCGCCGACCTCTACGGGGTGCAGACCTCCTACCGAGACGTATTCGGCCGGGTCCAGTCGGCAAGCGGCACCGCGCTACTCGCCACGCTGCGGGCGCTCGGAGCGCCGGTCGAAGACCTCGACGACGTGTCCGACGCGATCCGACTCCGTCGACGGGAGCTGTGGGGACGCTTACTCGAACCTGTCTCGGTCAGCTTCGACCGCTCCTCGATCCCCGTCGCCCTGCGACTCCCGCGTCGCCACGCGGGACAACACGTCACCTTCCACCTGACCCTCGAGGACGGCGGCCCCCAGACCTGGACGGAGGACCTGCAGGGCCTTGCCATGACCGAGCAGGCCGATGTCGACGGCGTCCCCCACGTCGGCCTCCAAGTGACGGTCCGCGACCTCCCCTACGGGTACCACCGCCTCGCCGTTGAGCTCCAAGGTTCTCGCGGCGAGACGTTTCTCATCGTCGCACCTCCTCGGGCCTATCCGCCTCAGGACCGGCGGGCCTGGGGATCCTTCCTGCCCTTGCACGCCGTGCGCACCCAGCGGGACTGGGGGGCAGGGGACCTCAGCGACCTCGCGGGGCTCGCGAACTGGATAGGGGAGCGGGGCGGCGCGATTGTCGGGACACTGCCGCTGCTGCCCGTCTACCTGGGAGGAAAAGCGGGAGGCACGAACTCGTGGGGGGCACCCCCGCACCCCCGGGACGGCGCCGGGGCGCCGGCCGAAGGCCGGCGGGCGGGAGGGTCGTACAGCGATCCCAGCCCCTACAGCCCCCTGTCTCGGCTTTTCTGGAACGAACTCGTACTCGACCTCACCCGTGCTCCCGAGCTCTCACGTTGCGATCCGGCCCGCGAACTCATGAGCTCCTCGCAGGTCGCAGAAGCCGTCAGCGATCTGCGCCAGCTGCGCCACGTCGACTACGAGCGCATCGCTGAAGTGAAAGGCCGGGTCCTGGCTGCCCTGGCGCGCTGCTTCTTCGAGGAGCCGGGCGCTCGAGGCGAGGAGCTCAGCCAGTTCCTGTCTGAGCGCCCCGAGGTCGCGGACTACGCGCGCTTCCGGGGCGCCGTAGCCCGTTACGGTCCGGCCTGGTGGGAGTGGCCCGAGGAGCTGGCTCGGCGCCCAGCCACACATGGGGGTGGCGGCGTGACCGAGCAGTCGCTTCGTGCGACCGGCAACGGAGCGACTGCCAGCTCCCTCTCCTTCGACGACGTCGACCGGGACGAGGCCCGCGCCCACCTCTACGCACAGCTGCTCGCCCGCGAGCAGATCGCCGGGCTGGCGGTGGGCCTGCGGCGAACCGGGCTGCGCCCCTACCTGGACCTACCGGTCGGAGCCCGCGGCGACGGCTACGACGTGTGGCGTCACCGCGACGTGTTCGTCAGAGAGGCCGTCAGCGGCGCCCCGCCCGACGCCATCTTCACCGGTGGTCAGAACTGGGGCCTTCCGCCCCTGCATCCAGGACGGCTGCGCGAGCACGGCTACGACTACCTCGTCGCCGTGCTCCGCCACCACCTTCGCCTCGCGGACCTGCTGCGCATAGACCACGTCATGGGCCTCCACCGCCTCTACTGGATCCCCGAGGGGATGGATGCTCGCGACGGGGTGTACGTCCGCTACCCCGCGCAGGAGTGGTACGCGATTCTCACACTCGAATCCCACCGCCACCGCTCCTGCATCGCCGGAGAGAACCTCGGCACGGTCCCACCCGAAGTCCAGGAGGCTCTGGCTGAGCGGGGCATCCTGCGCATGTACGTCGTGCAGTACGAGACCGACCCGGACGGTGAGGACATTCTGCGTCCAGTACCCGGTGATGTGGTCGCGAGCGTGAACACCCACGACATGCCGCCGTTCGGAGCATGGTGGGAGGCGCGCGACGTGGATGACGGGCTCGACCTGGGGCTGCTCGACCACTCCGAGGCCGAAGAGGCGCGTGTGAAGCGCAGCACCGTGCGTCGCAGGATCGTGGACCTGCTCGTCGCAGGCGGCCACATTACGGTCGAGCAGAGCCACGACCCCGCCGCGGTGCACGCAGGACTGCTCGCATGGCTGGGGGCGAGCGCAGCCCCGGTCGTCCTCGTGAACCTCGAGGACCTCTGGCTCGAGCAGCAGCCACAGAACACGCCCGGGACACGGCATGAGCGCCCGAACTGGCGCCGGCGGGCTGCGCTGACCCTCGAGGAGTTCGCCGACCGGCCTGAGGTCGTCGAGCCGTTGCACCGGCTCGACGCCACCCGCAGAGGGACTGAGATGGGGAAGGCGAAACATGAGCAGTGACAAGACGCGAAGCGCTCGGGCTACCTCGCCACGGCGGAGGCCGAAGGAAGAGGCCAAGCCGGCCGAGGCTTCGCCCCCCCGCAAAGCGGCGCACGGCGGGTCCTCCAAGGCGACCTCGGCCATCCCCCAGGGTGGGACGCGTCTCAGCGACGACGACCTCTACCTCTTCAACGAGGGCTCGCACCTGCGCCTCTACGACAAGCTCGGCTCGCATCTCACCAGCATCGACGGCACCGATGGGGCCTGGTTCGCGGTGTGGGCCCCCAACGCCGACCACGTGGCCGTCATCGGCGACTTCAACGGCTGGGACCCAGGCGCGCACCCCCTGCATCCGCGCGGCGAGTCCGGCATCTGGGAGGGCTTCATCGACGGAGCGGTCAAGGGTCACGCCTACAAGTACCGCATCACCTCCCAGCACGAGGACTACCGGGTCGACAAGGCCGATCCCTTCGCCGTGCATGCCGAGACTCCGCCCAGGACGGCATCGAAGCTGTGGGACCTCACCTATCACTGGGGCGATGACGAGTGGATGGCCAAGCGGGGACGCCTCAACGCGCTCGATGCGCCCACCAACATCTACGAGGTTCACCTCGGCTCGTGGCGACGAGTCGTCGAGGACGGCTCGAGATCCCTCTCCTACCGCGAGCTGGCCGATGCGCTCGTGAGCTACGTCATTGACATGGAGTTCACTCACGTCGAGTTCATGCCGGTGACCGAACACCCGTTCTACGGTTCTTGGGGTTACCAGGTCACGGGCTATTTCGCGCCTACGAGCCGCTACGGCACGCCGCAGGACTTCATGTATCTCGTCGACTGCTTCCACCAGGCCGGGATCGGCGTCATCCTCGACTGGGTGCCCTCCCACTTTCCAAGCGACGAACACGGGCTGGCCTACTTCGACGGGACGCACCTCTACGAGCATGCCGACCCCCGTCAGGGCATCCACCCCGACTGGGACAGCTTCATCTTCAACTACGGTCGCAGCGAGGTGCGCAGCTTCCTGCTGTCGAGCGCCATGTACTGGCTCGAGCACTACCACATCGACGGGCTGCGGGTCGATGCTGTCGCATCGATGCTCTACCTCGACTACTCCCGCCAGCCCGGGGAGTGGGTGCCCAACCGCTACGGCGGCAACGAGAACCTGGAGGCTATCGACTTCCTCCGCCGCTTCAACCGGGAGGTCTACGCGGCATATCCGGACGTGGAGACGGTTGCTGAGGAGTCCACCGCCTGGCCCATGGTGTCACGCCCGACCTACGTGGGTGGGTTGGGGTTCGGCTTGAAATGGGACATGGGCTGGATGCACGACTCCCTGGAGTACTTCGCGAGGGACCCGATCTACCGGCCTTATCACCACAATCAGCTCACGTTCCGTGCCATGTACGCCTTCACGGAGAATTTCTGTCTGCCCCTGTCACACGACGAGGTCGTCCATGGCAAGGGGTCGCTGGCGGGCAAGCTGCCGGGCGACCGCTGGCAGCAGCTCGCCAACCTGCGGGCGCTGCTCGGCTACATGTACACCCTCCCCGGCAAGAAGCTGCTGTTCATGGGCGGAGAGCTGGGCCAGTGGAGCGAGTGGAACCACGAGACGAGCCTCGACTGGCATCTGCTCGACGACCCTGCGCACGCCGGGATACGGGCCTGGGTCGCGGCTCTCGGCCGCACCTACCGCAACGAGCCGGCGCTCCACGAGTTGGACTCCGAACCGGCAGGATTCGACTGGGTCGACCCGAACGACTGGCAGCAAAGCGTCCTGACCTACCTGCGCCGGGCCAGGTCGCCGCACGAACTGCTGCTTGTCGCCTGCAATTTCACCCCCCTGCCCCGCTTCAACTACCTCATCGGTGTGCCCCGCGGCGGCTTCTGGCGCGAGATCCTCAACAGTGACGCCACCGAATTCGGTGGTGGCGGCATCGGCAACCTCGGAGGAGTGGAAGCGGCCCCCGTTACGTCCCACGGTCACGGCCACGCCCTCAATCTCACCCTGCCACCGCTCGCGGTAATCGTGCTGAAGGCAACGTCCGGCACCGGCGGCACCGGCGGGCCGGGTCTGTGAGGCTCGGCGCCGCCTACCTCGGCGACGAGCGCACGGCCTTCCACGTTTGGGCCTCGAAGGCGGACCGGGTCGAACTACTCCTGTACGCGGGCGAGGGGTCGGACGAGCCCGAGCGCACCATTGACATGGCCCCGATCGAACGTGGCTACTACGCGGCGGTCGCAGAAGGGGCCGGCCACGCCACCCGCTACCGCTTCCGGCTACCCACCGGACGGGAGCGCCCCGACCCTGCCTCCCGCCACCAGCCCGAAGGGCTCCATGGTCCCTCGGCCGTGGTGGACACGGCGTTCCCCTGGACGGACACATCCTGGCATGGCAGGCCTTTGCAGGATTTCATCGTCTACGAGCTCCACGTGGGCACATTCACGCCTGACGGCACGTTCGACAGTGCCATCGACCAACTCGACCAACTCGTCGACCTCGGCGTCACGGCGATCGAGGTCATGCCCATCGCGGAGTTCCCGGGCGGCCGCAACTGGGGCTATGACGGGGCGCTGCCGTTCGCGGCACAGTCGACCTACGGTGGACCCGACGGCTTCCGTCGCTTCGTCACCGCCTGCCACCTCCGCGGGCTCGCGGTGGTCCTCGACGTCGTCTACAACCACCTCGGCCCGGAGGGGGCCTACCTGTCCGACTACGCGCACTACTTCACAGAGCGTTACAGCACGCCGTGGGGGCCGGCGGTCAACTTCGACGGGCCCCACAGCGACGAGGTGCGGCGCTACGTGATCGAAAACGCTCTGTACTGGGTGACCGACTGCCACGTGGACGCGCTGCGGCTCGACGCGGTCCACGCGATCTTCGACCAGTCCGCCCGTCACATCCTCGAGGAGCTCGTCAGCGCGGTCCACGAGCGGGCTCGTCAGCTCAATCGTCAGATCCACATCATCGCCGAAAGCGACCTCAATGACCCTCGCCTCGTGCGGCTCCCCGAAGTCGGGGGCTACGGGCTAGATGGCCATTGGGTCGACGACTTCCACCACGCGGTCCACGCCGTTCTCACCGGCGAACGGGTGGGCTACTACGCCGATTACGGGGGGGTCGCAGACGTGGCCCGGGCGTTGAAGCACGCTTACGTCTACACCGGTCAGACCTCCGTGCACCGGGGTCACCGGCACGGCGCCCCGCCGCTGGGCATACCGGCCGAACGCTTCGTGGTCTGCGTGCAGAACCACGACCAGGTGGGCAACCGCATGAACGGAGAGCGCCTCAGCGCCCTCGTGCCCTTCGAGCCGCTGAAGATCGCCGCAACGGTGCTGCTGCTCGCACCGTTCGTGCCGCTGTTGTTCATGGGAGAGGAGTACGGAGAGCCCGCGCCATTCCTCTACTTCGTCAGCCACAGCGATCCCCAGCTGGTCGAGGCGGTGCGGCGTGGCCGCAAGGCGGAGTTCGCCGCCTTCGCCTGGGCGGGTGAGCCGCCAGACCCCCAGGCCGAGGAGACGTTCCTCGTCTCGAAACTCGACCATGACCTCAGAGGGGAGGGGCGACACGCCGCATTGCTTGCGTACTACCGTCGTCTCATCGCGCTACGCCGAACCGTGCCGGCCTTCGCCCGGCTCGACCGAGACTGCCTCGAGGTGGCCTTCGACGACCACCGTGAGCTGCTGGTCTGGCGGCGCTGGTGGGAGGCGCACGACGAGCGCAGCGACGTCTTGGTCGTCTGCAACCTCGGTGACCTCGCCGAAGCTTGGCGCCTCCACCTCCCAGTGGGCTCATGGGGGAAGATACTCGACTCCGGTGACGACGCCTGGGGTGGACCAGGCGCCGCTGCCCCCGCGGCCGTGCAGTCCGAGGGCGAGGCGGTGCTGTCAGTCCCACCGCGAACGGCGGTCGTCTACCTGAGGGGCGTGCAAGGGTGGCGCCTTCACGCCAGCTGAGCGAGCACTCGTCAGGGCAACAATTCACACTCGCCCGGTCAAGAGCAGCACGGAGACCGAACTGCACACCGACGCGTCACGCCCCGCATGAGGACCGCACGTAGTCAACGAAGCGCGTCAGATACGGGTGATGTGAGCCCTTCCAGTAGAGGCGCCGGCAGGAGACACACTCGCGAAACTCGTCATGCAGGCTTCTCGTGCGCGCTTCGAGGCGATGCTCGACGGCGCCCTTGTCCACCTCTTGCAGGAGGCCGTTACAGCGCACACAGCGGCTGAACGGAGCGAGTCGGCCCGCCAGGTCGAAGCGTTGCACGACCTCCACAGCCTGCTGGGTGGGAACCTGGCTGCGCAGACAGTAGCCGTGGGTGACGGAGCTGCGCATGAGCAGCCCGCGGTCCCGTGTGAGCAGCCACCGCTGTTCTCTCCTTGCAACTGTCGCCAGCCTCTCGTCGCTGTCATCGTTGCCGTACACGCAGTCGAAGCCCAGTAGCCGAAGTCGTCCAGCGAGTCGTCCCAGGTGAATGTCGAGGAGGAAACGTGGCTCGCCGAGGGGCGGGGGGCGAACGCGGGACACGTGCTCGACGTCGAGTTGGTGAAACGGAGGAAAGACGCTGATTCGGTCGCCGTCGTCTATCAGACGATCGAAACCTGCGCTCTCGCCGTTGACGAGCAAGAGTTCGATCTCCGTGTGGGGAACGCCGCAAGACTCGACAACGTCCTTGACAGATCGCGCAACGTCGAATGTGACTTCCGCCTGTCCGAACCGGTCGGCCTCCCAGGCCAACCGACCGAGGTCGCCATAGAAGCGCACGCTGGCGTATTTGGCGCGCATGCCACCAGCCTACGTCGACTTCTGCAGCTCACGACCTCGGGTACAACATGCGAGCGTTCCGGGATTGATGCAGGAGCCATGACGCAGGAGGAGCAGATGTTGCGTCCGCGTTTGCATCGCCTGTCCCAGGCGCTGTGGACCGGCGGCATCTTGGCCATCGACGCGGTCGAGACGCCGGCCCGGTTCCGAGCACCAGGGCTGGACCGCAACCAGAAAGGGGCCGTCGGCCGTGTCGTCTTCCGGGCCTTCAACCGCTATGAGCTCGGGCTGGCGACCGTGTCTCTCACGACGGTCGGCGGCACCAGCAGGCCGCGCAAAGCGGCGGTTGCCGCGATGGCGGCAGCTGCGGTCGTCCAATATCTCTGGGTGCGCCCGCGCATGCAGGAACTGGGAGAACGGCTCGACTTCGAAGACGACGAGCGCTCCGACCCCCGCTATTCCGCTTTCCACCGTCTCCACCACGTATACGTCGCACTCGACGCGGTCAAGCTTGCCCTGGGCCTGGCCACCGTAGCCGCCTCCGACGACACCACAGCGGCGAACGGTGAAAGATCAACCTGACCGAGGTTTTCCTTGTGGCCATGGTCTTTCGCCAAGCCGCCACCAGCCGTGGCCGCTACACCTTGTTAGTAGCGGTCGAAGGGGGACGTGGTGGCTGAGCAGGAGCGGAGCCCGGGCTCGGAGCAGCCGTGGGCGCGGGCGATGGAGGACTTCCAGAGGGCGATGCAGCAGCTGGTCGACGAGACCGTGCGCTGGCAGCAGAGCCTCATGGAGCTGTGGTTGCAGATGCAACAGCAGTTCACGAGCATGTGGGCGCTGACCCAGCAGCAGGCATCCCAGCAGGCGGGTCAAGTCGGTCAGCAGACAGCCGCGGCCGGCCAGGAGACGGCGGAGGCCGGACAGCGACAGGCACAGGACCAGCAACAGGGGGGTTAGCTCCTTGCCCGTGCAGCCGGCGCCCAGAAGCGGTCCTCCCGCAGCAGGGCACGGACGCGCGTGCGCGACGCATTCCAGTGCACGCAAAGCTGGCCAAAGCCGGCGACGAATTCCAGCCCGACGGGACGAGTCGGCCGCTAAGGTGGCGCCACCGCGGTAGGTGACGCTGCAGATGCGGCGAGCGACGGTACGAGAACTGCCGATTTCTGAGCCGTCCCCGCCCTGCTCGAGCATGAAGGTCGAGGACCGACGTGACACGCTACGTCTGCATCCACGGCCACTTCTATCAGCCCCCCCGCGAGAATCCCTGGCTCGAGGCGGTGGAGTCGCAGGACTCGGCCTACCCCTACCACGATTGGAACGAGCGCATCACCTCGGAGTGCTACGCACCGAACGCCACCTCCCGGATCCTCGACGAGAGTGGACGCATCCTGCGGATCACGAACAACTACGCGCGCATCAGCTTCGATGCTGGACCGACGCTGCTGGCATGGATGGCCGCTAAAGCGCCCGAGGTCTACGCCCGCATCCTCGCGGCCGATCGCGACAGCCGGCAGCGCTTCTCGGGGCATGGATCCGCCCTCGCCCAGGCCTACAACCACATCATCTTGCCCCTCGCCAACGTCCGTGACGGCCGTACCCAAGTGCTCTGGGGCATCGCCGATTTCGTCCACCGCTTCCAGCGGCCACCGGAGGGAATGTGGCTGCCCGAAACCGCCGCGGATGTTGAAAGCCTCGAACTCCTCGCCGAGCACGGCATCGCTTTCACCGTCCTCGCGCCGCACCAGGCGAGACGCGTCCGACCCATCGGCACCACCAGATGGAGGGACGTCGCCCCCGACGCTCTCGATACCAGCATGCCCTACGAGCTGCGACTGCCTTCGGGACGCAGCATCTCATTGTTCTTCTACGACGGGGCGATATCGCGGGCCGTTGCCTTCGAGGGTCTGCTGGCGGACGGCGGTGGCCTGGCGCGCCGTCTCGTCGCTGCGTTCGACAGCGACAGCACCGGCTCGCAGCTCGTGCACATCGCCACGGACGGGGAGAGCTACGGGCATCACCACCGCCACGGCGACATGGCTCTCGCCTTCGCTCTCCAGACGCTCGAAGCATCACCTGACGTCCGCCTCACCAACTACGGTGAGTTCCTGGAACTCCACCCCCCGACCCACGAGGTGGAGATCAGCCCAGGCAGCTCGTGGAGCTGCTTCCACGGAGTCGAGCGCTGGCGCGCGGACTGCGGTTGCAGTGACGGAGGCCATCCCGGTTGGAATCAGAGCTGGCGGGAGCCGCTGCGGAGCGCGCTCGACTGGCTCCGCGACGAGCTCGCGCCCCGCTACGAAGGACTCGCCGGCCGCTACCTCAAAGATCCGTGGGCGGCTCGCGACGCGTACATCGACGTCATCCTCGACCGCACGCCCGAGACCTCCGAGCACTTCCTGGCCCGCCATGCCAATCGCGCTCTCGACAGCGAGGAACGGGTGCATGTCTGGAAGCTGCTCGAACTGCAGCGCCATGCCCTGCTCTTCTACACCTCGTGCGGCTGGTTCTTCGACGACCTCTCCCGCCTGGAGACCGTGCAGATACTGCGGTACGCGGGTCGCGCGCTCCAACTGGCGGCAGACCTCTTCACTGTCGATCTCGAAGAGGCTTTCCTCGCCCAGCTCGGCAAGGCACGAAGCAATGATCCGGCGCACGGCGACGGCCGGGACATCTACGAGGCGTCGGTGAGTCCCGCCCGCATCGACACGCATAAGCTCACGGCGCACTATGCCATCAGCTCGCTGTTCGAGAGCTACGGCGCTCACAGCCGCATCTACGGCTACGAGGTCACACGTCGTTGCCCCGAGCGCCTCCTGCGGTCGGGCAACGCGGCGCTCGCCAGCGGTCGTGTCCGGGTGACGTCGGCGGTCACTGGGGAGGCCGCGGAACTCGAGTACGGCGTGCTTCACCTCGGGGACCACAACATCACCGGAGGCGTCCGCGACGCTGGCTCACAAGCCGCCTTCCAGGCCACGCTCGAAGACCTCGATAGCGCCTTCACCATCGCCGACTTTCCGGAGACCGTCCGCCGTCTCGACCGCCACTTCGGGCCCTCCCGCTATTCACTCCGAACCCTCTTCCGCGACGAGCAGCGTGCGCTCCTCAACCGCATCCTCGACTCCTCGGTCGCCGAGGCCGCTACCGCCTACCGCACGATCTACCGCACCCGCGCCCCGCTCATGCGCTACCTGACCGACCTCGGCGCCCGGCTGCCACGCACGTTTCACCGTGCCGCCGAGGTGGCGATCAACGACGACCTTCGTCACGCCTTCGAGGACTCCAGGCTCGACCCCCACCGGGTGTTGGCCCTCCTCGACGACGCCCGCACGTGGGATGTCGAACTCGACACGGCCGGTCTCGCCCATGTCCTGAACACGACCATCGCCGGGCTGACGCGCCGGATCGGCCGTCAACTGTCGGAGTGCTCCTGGTTGGCCCCGTCCTCCTCGGAATGCGACGACGAAGGGCTCCTGGTCGCCTTCGAACGTGCGGAGATCCTCGTCGCGCTCGCGCGATCCCTGCCCTTCGAGGTCAACCTCTGGCAAGCGCAGAACGACTTCTACGCCGCTCTTCAACGCGCATATCCCGAGCTGCGGAGGCGGGCGCAGGAGGGCGATGAGCCTGCCGCAGTCTGGGCGGGTCACTTTCGCACGCTGGGGGAATCTCTGGCCGTCGCCGTCGAGTAGGCCGATTCTGATGCTGGGGCAGGGCTCTGGAACGCCGCACACACCCGGCTCGACCTACCGCCTCCAGTTCAACCGGCGGTTTCGACTTCGCGATGCCGCCGAGCTCGTCGACTACTTCGACGCGCTCGGAATCCGTGCCCTGTACGCATCCCCGCTTCTCGCTGCAACGCGGGGCACGGAGCACGGCTACCACGTCACAGACCCGACGACCCTCAATCCTGAGGTGGGCGGTGCGGGGGAGCTGGCCGAACTCACCGGGGCGCTCGAGCGGACCGGCATGGGCCTGCTGGTTGACATCGTTCCCAACCACCTTGCCGCGAGCAGCGAGAACCCATGGTGGGTGGATGTGCTCGAACACGGCCCGGCCTCGCCCTGGGCGGCCTTCTTCGACATCGACTGGGAGGAAGGGGGCGGACGTCTCGTTCTCCCCATCCTCGGACGCCCCGTTGGGGAAGCGCTCGAAGAGGGGCAGCTCAAGGTCGCACTCGACCAGGCCGGGCTGCACGTTGTCTATTACGACACCCGGCTCCCGCTCGACCCGGCCACCTACCCCCTCGTGCTCGAAGGGGAGTCGGGGGTGGTGCTGGAGAAGCTCGGGAGCAGCGACCCCGCCTCGCGCGGGCTTCTCCGCGTGGTGGAGAGCGCCCGACAGATTCCGCCACGCACCGCCACGGACGCGCACTCAGCGGACGGGCGCCGCAAGCTGGCCGAAGAGGTGAAGCTCCGCCTTTGGACCACATATGCGAGCGATCCCCGAGCCAGCCGCGCAGTCGGGGAGGCGCTGCGGGTCATCAACACCCCCCAAGCGGTCGACCGGTTGGCAGCGCTCCTGACAGCGCAGGCTTATCGCCTCGTCTTCTGGCGCTCCGGCCTGGAAGAGCTGAACTACCGCCGCTTCTTCGACATCACGGACCTCGTCGGGGTACGGGTCGAAGATCCACATGTCTTCCGAGTGAGCCACGAACGGCTGCTTCAGCTCGTGGCGGACGGCACGGTCACTGCTCTGCGGGTCGACCACGTCGACGGGTTACGCGACCCGCTCGGCTACCTCGACGAGCTCCAGCGGGCGGTGGGCCACGCCGCCGGCCTGGAGCCCTTCTACGTCGTCGTCGAGAAGATCCTCGCTGGGAACGAGCGGCTGCCGGAAGATTGGCCTGTCGCGGGCACAACCGGCTACGAGTTCCTGGTCGACCTCAACGGGCTCTTCGTCGATCCGGAAGGACTAGAACGCCTCGACTACCTCTACCGTCGCTTCACCGGAGCCGACGACCCAGTCGCGGACATCGCTCACGACCGCAAGCTGGATGCGATGAGGCAACTGTTCCGAGGCGAGGTGAACCGCCTCGCGCGGCGGCTGGCTGAGCTCGCGCGCCGTCTGCCCCACGCGATTTCCCCGGCCGTGGTCCTTGGGGTGACGCTGGCAGAGACGCTCACGGCGGTCGCGGCATCCTTCCCCGTGTACCGCACCTACGTTCGCGACCAGCAGCTACCCGACCGCGACGGGCCCTACATCGATTCGGCGCTGGCCGACGCCGCCCGCCGCCACCTCGCTCTCGACGCCACGGCTCTCGGCCTGCTCGGCCTCGTCCTCCGGCTGGATATTCCCGCCGACCTCGACCGCATCACACGCCGCGACTGGGTCGAGTTCGTGCTGCGCTGGCAGCAGCTGACCGGCCCGGCGATGGCGAAAGGGTTCGAGGACACGACCTTCTACGTCTACAACCACCTCCTCTCTCTCAACGAGGTCGGGGTCGACGTGGAGGGCATGCAGCACCCGGGAGGAGTCGAGCAGTTCCACCTCCGCGTCGGAGAGCGGGCCCGACGCTGGCCCCAGAGCATGAACGCGACTTCGACTCATGACACGAAGCGCAGTGAGGACGTGCGGGCGCGTCTCGATGTGATCACCGAGCTGACCGGGACCTGGCAGGAACACCTCGCGCGGTGGAGTGCCTGGAACGAGGGGAGCCGACGGGAAGTCGGCGGTCATCGGGTCCCCGACCGAAACGAGGAGTGGCTCCTGTACCAGACCCTGGTGGGCATGTGGCCCTTCGAGCGTGGTGAGGAGGCGGAGGTGCGCCCGCGGCTGCAAAGCTTCGCCTTGAAGGCCGCTCGTGAAGCGAAGGTGCACACCTCGTGGCTCGATCCGGACGAAGGGCACGAGGAGGCGCTCGCGACGTTCATCGACGAGATCTTCCACCACTCCCGCTTCGTCGACGACCTGCGACGTTTCGTCGACCTCGTAGCGCTTCCCGGGGCGGTCAACTCCCTCGCCCAGGTCGTGGCGAAGATCGCCTCCCCCGGGGTGCCCGACTTCTATCAGGGAACAGAGCTGTGGAACCTTCGCCTCGTCGACCCCGACAACCGCCGCTCCGTGGACTACGGACGGCGTCGTCGCCACCTCGACCAGATCCGTAGCCGGGCTGCCAGCGATCGCCTCGGGCTCGTCCGCGAGGTGCGCGGCTCCTGGCGCGACGGTCGCGTGAAGCTGCTCGTGACCTGGGCCGGGCTCGGGCTGCGCCGCCACAGCGAGGCGCTGTTCCGAGACGGCGACTATGCGCTCGTGGCCGCGACTGGCGCGAGCGCGGAACGCATTGTGGCCTTCGCACGCCGGCTTCGAGACGAGTGGACGGTGGCGGTCGTGCCGAGGCTCGTGGCGGGATTGGGCAAGGGCTGGCCGCTCGGCGAGCGCTGGGGCGACACCATGGTCGGGTTGCCCAGCGCGGCGAGAATCGTGCGCGAAGCGCTGACCGGACGGCGTCTGCCCGTCAGCGACGGAGGCGTCCGCATCGCGGATGTCTTCGCCGAGCTGCCGGTCGGGCTGCTGGTCCCGGAGAAGGAGGGTGGGAGGGACGAGCGGACGAACGGAGGCGCTCGTCAGGGGGGGTGATTCGGGTGCCGCTCACGCTTTCGCGTCCACCCGGGAGTCCCCGCCGGGGATCTCACCGGTACGAGCGATCTCGTCGGCGATGTCTCGGACACGACGGTTCTCTCGCTGGGAGATCTCACGCAGCAGGTCGAAGGCGCGATCGGCGTTCAGCCCCTGGCGTTCCATGATGATGCCCTTGGCCTGTCCGATGACATCCCGCGACTTGATGGCGACTTCGTGGCCCGCTTCGCTGATGGCGGCCTTGAGGGCGATCGCAGCGTGCGAGGCGAAGATCGTCCCGATCGTGATGGCGTCATCGTCGAAGGCTTGGGCCTGGCGGGAGTAGAGGTTGAGGGCTCCCATAGTGTCCTGCTCGATGAACAGGCGGAAGGTGAGAATGCTGGCCACGCCCAGCTCGAGGGCGCGCTCACGGAACCGCGGCCAGCGTTCCTCCTTGTTGAGGTCATCGACGAGGTGGGTCTCCTGTTCACGGATCGCACCCAGGCACGGCCCTTCTCCCACCTCGTACTGCAACTCGTCGCCATCCTTGGCGAGCTGGCTGGAAAATGCTGGCGACGAAATCTTGCCGCCGCGGTGGATGAAGGAGATGGTGGCGGAGTCGCACCCCTCGATGACCTTGACAGCGAGGTCGACGGTCTGTTGCAGGGTCTCGTCCAGAGTGCGCCGGGACGCCAGTTCGCGAGCGATAGTGGCGAACGTGGCGGCATCGAGATGGTTGTCCACTCCGGCCCCCTGGAGCCAGCAACAATAGTGTCGTCCGGGTGGCGCCCGAAGAAGCTATCACCGCTTTCCGCCGGTGACAGACGCTCCGCGGACTCAGCCCATCGGCAGCTCCGTCTGACTGCATCCCTCACCGACTTCAACGGCTTGCGTCTGGCTTTTGATCCGGTAACTTGAAATGGCGTGACGGTTGACGAGCCAGCCTGAGTCACGCACACGGGGGCTGGCGTGGGTGCAAACTGCTCTCCTTTTTCCAACCTTTCTGTTGGCGGACGCAAGATGCTCACAGACCAGGTCCAGGTTCCGACCAGTATCTGGCAGCGTGACAACCCGGTGTCCATCCGCCAGAGGAAGTACCTGACCGGCACGAACGTGCTCGTCGACGCCGTCGGCATCGACGTGGCCACCACTCCAAGGACCCTCGTGTGGTCCAGCGACCATGCGCGCCTCTACCGGTACCACTCACCGGGCGGGGAACGCCTGGCGGTGCCCGTCCTGCTCGTCTACGCCCTCATCCTGCGCTCCTACATCCTCGATCTCGTCCCGGGGCGCAGCCTCGTTGAGGCGCTGCTCGCGCACGGCTTCGACGTCTACCTGTTGGACTGGGTCGCCCCCGGCGAGGAAGACAGCCACCTCGGCCTCGACACGTACATCCTGGATTACCTGTCCGAAGCGGTGCGCCGCGTCGAAGAGCTGTCCTCGACATCCCAGCTGAGCATGCTCGGCTACTGCCAGGGTGGGACGATCGCCACCACCTACGCCGCGCTCTTTCCCGAGTCAGTCCGCAATCTCGTCCTGCTGGCTGCGCCCATCAACTTCGCGCCTCCGCCTGATGCCAGAGCCGGGTTCTTGAGCACCTGGGCTCGTCACCAGGGTCAGACGGAGCTGGACGCGCGGCGCCCGGGCAACCTGCCCGCGGACGTCAATGCCGCGCTTGTTCGCGCCATCACCCGCGCGTTCGCGACTCTCACCGGTACTTCCCACCTGCTCAGGGCCCTGCGTGCGCGCCTCGAGCGAGACGAGGAGCTGCGGGCCTGGCTGGCCGCCTGCCAGTGGGTCGACGACGCAGTGCCGTTCCCCCGTCGAGCTTTCCGGCAGTGGATCCGCTCCTTCTACCAGGACAACGCGCTCGCTTCGGGCCGGTTGCGAGTGCGAGGCCGGCCACCACTGTCGCGGGTGACGGCGAACCTGCTCAACGTGGTGGGAACCCGGGACACGGTGACCCCGATGTGGCAGTCGGCTCCCACACCCGAGCTGGTGGCCAGCGCGGACGCGGAGTCCCTGATCGTGGACGCGGGGCACGTGGGGCTCGTGGTCGGCCCGACCGCAAAGCAGGAGGTGTGGGAGCGGATGACGGCGTGGCTCGCCAGCCGTGGGCAACCCCCGCGATCTTTCGTGTAGGCAACCTGCGCCGATCCTTGTCTCCCTCGGGGGCCGTCGCGATCCCGATTGGAGGAGTTCGCTGCACAGAAGGGTTTTCGTGAAGTGAACCGACACTAGCCCACATACTCGCGTAGCTACGGGACCAGCGACGCGTCTCACTCGCGCATGGAGCCGCCCGAGCATCTGCGGACTCCGAGGGCGCCGAAGCGTTTGGTGAGGCTGCGGGCCCGATTCAGCTATCCGACCCCGAACGGGTCGGCAGCCTCGGTATCCCGGTCTGAGCGGCTACCAGCCCTGCTTTACTTGACATTTGTCAAGGTCCGGGCCCTAGCCTCCCTACCCACGCGTCAAGGCAGGCTGCGCAAAGACGTCCGAGAGCTGGTGAGGAGGCGCGGGACGTCAAGGCTGGCGGCGCAAGAACCTACTCAGCGGACGCATCCAGCTATGCAGCCCCGACGGACGCACGATCGTCACCCTGGCTGGCACCGCCTCGCACCAGCGCTGGCGGATCAAGGCAAGCACCAGGCTCCGAAAAGAAGGTTTCCGCTGGCCCACCCTAGACGAGGAGGCGGCCGTGAACTTCGACGTAGACCTGACGACCCGTGTCGGTGCCGCCGCCGGGGACCCAGACATCG
>JBHELG010000085.1:0-10874 GCA_046263195.1 Nitriliruptorales bacterium
CCCAGGCCGGCATCGAACCCTCGGTCGGGTCAGTCGGCGACAGCTACGACAACGCCCTCGCCGAGTCGGTCATCGGGCTGTTCAAGACCGCCTGGCCAGGCTCACTCGGCTCACCGTCGGGTGGGCCGAGTGGCCAGAATCCGACTCGCCACCTGGTGATTCGCCGCCGCGGCCCCTGGCGCAGTATTGACGATGTCGAGTTCGCCGTGCTGGAGTGGGTCGACTGGTTCAACCACCGCCGCCTATTCGAACCCATAGGCCACATCCCACCCGCACAACACGAACACAACTACTACCGTCAACCCGCTCCCGTCGAAGCGCTGGGAGTCACACCAACGAGCCTCCAATGAACCCGACGCGGTTCAGTCACCGCATCCGGCCCTCACGCCCCGCTGCACGCTGATCCTGGGGGCGCGGGGTCGGGGAATTCTCGCGCACCCAGGAAAAGGATCCGCAGCATTGGACGACCGCGGGGATTGAGGGCGAATTTCCCCCAACTCCTCCGAGCGCGAGAGGCCACAATGGAGTGTGCTCCCGAATAAGGCGGGTTGACATGGGGGAGTCTCTCTTCGACAACTGCGATCTGCGCCTACAGGAGGCCATCCAGCATGTGCCGGTCTCCGATGACACCCTCGAGCGCTTGCGGGCCCCGAAGTCCGTTCTAAAGGTTTCTATTCCGGTTCGTATGGATGACGGTACTCTCCGTACGTTCCTCGGGTACCGTGTCCGCTACGACGACTCCCGCGGCCCCACGAAGGGCGGCATCCGCTACCACCCCAGGGTCAACGCGGACGAGGTCGTCTCCCTCGCCTTCTGGATGACTTTCAAGTGCGCCGCAGTCAGCCTGCCGTTCGGTGGCGCCAAAGGCGGCGTAAGGGTCGATCCGAAGAGCCTGAGCAAGCTCGAACTCGAACGGCTGACCCGCGGCTACGTGCAGGCCATGGGCGACTTCATCGGCCCCGACGTCGACGTTCCCGCCCCCGACGTCTACACGAACGCCCTCATCATGGGCTGGATGATGGACGAGTACAGCATGATCCATCGTCGGATCACGCCGGCCGCCATCACCGGCAAGCCGCTCGCGATGGGTGGCAGCGAGGGACGGCACACCGCCACCGCCTACGGGGCCTTCCACGTCATCTCGCGGCTCATGCCCAAGCTTCGGATCTCGAGCGAGCCGCCGACCGTCGCCATCCAGGGCTTCGGGAACGCCGGCGCAAATCTCGCCGAGGCCCTTTTCACTGCCGACTACAAGATCGTCGCCGTGAGCGACTCGCAGGGTGCCATATATGCTCCCGAAGGCCTCCACATTCCCAGCGTGAAGAAGGTCAAAGAGGAGAGTAACGAGCTGCACCCTATCTACTGTGAGGCAAGCGTCTGCGACGTGTCCGACCACGAGAGGATGACGAACGCGGATCTGCTGACCCTCGATGTCGACATCCTCATACCGTGCGCACTCGAGAATGCCATAACGGCCGGCAATGCCGACGAAGTGCAGGCGAAGGTCATTTTCGAAGTCGCCAACGGTCCGACCGATATCGAGGCCGACCAGATCCTTGCCGATCGCGGTATCACTGTCGTTCCCGACATCCTCGTGAATGCCGGCGGCGTCACGGTCAGCTACTTCGAATGGGTGCAGAATCGGACCGGCTTCATGTGGCCTGCGGAGGAGATAGCCGACCGCTTGAAGGAGCGCATGTTGACCGAGACCGACCGGATCTGGGGGATTGCCGAAGACAGTGGTCTAGCCGTCCGCACCGCGGCATACATGCATGCTCTGACCCGAATCGGCGAAGCCGTGGACGCCAAGGGCTCGAAGGAGACCTTCGGCAAGGACGTGTAACTGCTGCCACTATGTGGGGAGCTTGCTTGTGGCCAACGACCCGAAAGCCGGACTATTCGATCTCGCCGTGAAGCCGCTCGAGGAACTGCCGCCCCCAACTCTCGAGCGCCCTGTGCTTGACACGGTGCCGGTCCACCTCTACCGACACTTCCGGGTAGACGAGCCCTAAACGATCGCTGATGAGTTGCTCGAGTTGGTAGGCGAGGTCGTCAGAATCGCCGGTCAGGGCGTCAGCGAAGGCGAGCAACGCGTCGTCCGTGAGCTCGACCCAGATGTGGACCGCTTTCGTGCGTCTCACTCCACTGGCTCCTCCCACCGCTCTCTGTCAGTTTTCGGAGACTGCGACAAGCGACTTGAGCCACAGCATCTTCCCGGTGACAGACGCCCCATGATTGCACCCCTCGACCCGATTGCCGTGCAATTCGTCGCGGCCAGACCGGCGTTACCTGTCCTGGTGGGGCATCGCCTCGTGGCATATGCACTCCCCCCCACATCTGCCGCTGTGTTGAACAGGAGCGGCGAGGAGCCGCCGAACCGTCACCCTCAGGAGAGCACGGGCTTGGTGCTGCGGATGATGGCTGACCTCATGCCGGGGCTGACTCCGTGGCTGACGATGATGGCGACATCGAGGAAACCGGCTGCGTTCAGGTGCTGCTCGTATTCGCGCTGAGACAGAGCACCAGCGATGCAGCCGACGTAGCTGCCGCGCTCGGCCCGCTCGTCGGGGCTCAGGTCGTCGTCGGCGAGAATGTCGCTGATCCTGACGCGTCCGCCCGGCGAAGGACACGAGACATCTGGTGGAAGGCAGCGGTCTTGTCGGGCGACAGGTTGACGACGCAGTTCGAGATGACGACGTCCACACTGGCATCCGGAAGGGGTATGTCCTTCCTCCATGTCTCCGTAGAGGAACTCGACGTTGGCCCCCGCTCTGGCCGCGTTCAACCGGGCCAGCGTTAGGATCTCCTCGGTCATGTCCAGCCCGAAGACCAGGCCTGACGGTCCCACCCGGCGAGCAGACAGCAGCACGTCGATACCGGCTCCCGAGCCGAGGTCGAGTACCACAGTCGCATTCGCGCATCTCGACGACCGCCGTGGGGTTACCGCAACCAAGGCTGGCGGCCAGCACTTCGTCGGGCAGGCTCGCCTGCTCGAGCGTCGAATAGAGGCCGGCACCCAAGGCTGACTGCGCGCCATCCGGTCCAAAGCCGCAGCCGTCACCGCAGCAGCCGACCCGTAGTCCTTGGACGGCAAGGGCGGCCCTGGCGTAATGACGTCGCACCTGTTCGCGCAGTTCCTCGCTCATCCTTAACCCTGTTTCGATGACTGTCGAGACAGGAGTAGACACGTTGTTTCGATGTCTGTCAATATAAGGTGATGTCGACCGAACTGTTGTCCTGCTGCCCTCCTCTGGGGGCCAAGCCGCTGTCGTCCGAGGAGGCAGTCAAGCTGGCGGGCGTGCTCAAGGCGCTGACGGACCCCGTGCGGCTGCGCATCGTGTCGCTCGTACTAGCCCACGAGGGAGGGGAGGCGTGCGTGTGTGAGCTCACTCCCGCGTTCGACCTCGGTGGTCCCACCCTGTCCCACCATTTGAAGGTGCCGTACGAGGCGGGTGTGTTGGATCGTGAACGAAGGGGAACCTGGGTCTACCTACCGCGCCGTGCCCAGCCTGCTCGCCCGGGTCAGTGAGTTGCTCGCAGCGCCGGAAGCGGTGGGCGTGTGAGGTGGAGTCTGGGGTCGGCATCGCCTGTCCGGTGAAGGATGCCTCATGAGCGACAAGCCCTCGGTGCTGTTCGTGTGCGTGCACAACGCCGGCCGCTCACAGATGGCAGCCGCACTGCTCGAACAGCACGGGCAGGGCAGGATCGATGTGCGCTCCGCCGGTTCCGCTCCCGCCGATCACATCCACCCGCGAGTCAAAGAGGCCATGGCCAAACTCGGTATTTCCCTCCACGAGACCCATCCCAAGCCCCTGACCCGCGAGATGGTGGAGACCTGCGACGTCGTGGTCAGCATGGGCTGCGGAGACGCCTGCCCGGTCTACCCGGCAAGCGCTACCTCGACTGGGAGCCTCGACGACCCGCCGGGAAATCAGTCGAGGAGGTGTATTCCATACGCGACGACATCGACCGGCGCGTCCACAAGCTCCTGCACGAACTCCTGCCCCCAAGGTGATGCAGTGGTTTCTTGGGCAGCGCAGTGCGGCGTCTCCGATGGGCGCGCTCACAGCGGCAGGCGGCTGGACCGATCAGAGGATGTGAGACCGCGATGTGACCTTCCTCGGCTCTGCCCTCCCGGAAGGTGTCTCCCAGAGCAACCCGTGCGCACATGACGACACCGGCCCTGGCTAGCGGCGATCTGAGCTGCCAGGTCGTCGAGTTCCGTTCCGGGTCGTTGCGTCGCCGTCTCCTCTCCAGGGGGTGCGGGGCTGCTCCGGTCGGAGGGTCGAGGGTCATGGCTCGGAGCGCTCTACGAGCCATGCCATCATGGGCTCCCACACGTCCTGTTTCGCGTTGGGCCCGACGACCAGACCGACGTGTCCAGCGTCAACGATGAGGGACTGTGTGTCCTCGCTTCCGATCAGGTCAGTGGTGTGGCCGGACTGCCACAGCGGCGTCACGGAGTCCTGGCTGCCTGCGATGTTCAGGACGCTGGCGGAGATCTGTGACAGTGCTGTTCGGCCGCGCACTCTGAGCCGGCCCGAAGCGAGCAAGTTGCCCTGGTAGAAGGAGCGGATCCACTGACGGAACGCCCGACCTGGGAACGGCACCGCATCGTCGACCCAGCGACAGACGGCCAGCCAGGCACGCAGGGCCTCGTCCCGCTGCAACCGTTCATGCATGAGCGCGAACACGTTCGATGTTCCAGTCATCGTCACGAGCGTGCGTGTCGCGGCTCGGACGTACGACGAAAGCACGTTTGCCGGCACATTGCCTGTGTGACCGGTCACATATTCGGGCTCGGTCAGCTGGCGGGCCCAGATCGTCCAGAACCCGGCCTCGCTGTTGCTCGGGGGGTCGAAGATGATCGGGGCGCCGAGCAGGACGAGGTTGCGCACCGACTCGGGGAACAGCCCGGCGTAGGTGGTCGCGATCGTCCCGCCCTGGCAGTACCCGATCATGCTCACCTGAGGAGCCGAGGACAGCTCCATGATGCGGCAGACCGCCGCCGGCAGGTAGCTCGCCACATAGTCGTCCAAGCCGAGTTCGGCGTCGCCTTTGCCGGGAACACCCCAGTCGAGCAGGTAGACGTCGAAGCCCCGTGCGACCAGTGCTTCCACGAGGCTTCGTCGCGGGACGAGGTCGAGTATGTAGGGACGCAGGATGAGGGCATAGACGAGGAGCAGGGGGACGGGAAGGCGGTCGTTGGCTCCCGTTCCGTAGCGGTAGAGACGCGCCTTGCCCTGCGCCCATACCAGGGTCCGCGGCGTCCGCGCGACCTCGTTCTCGACGGCGTCGACCAGGAAGTGCGTCCCGGTCAGGTACTTCCTCTGCCGAATCGAGTCGGGGTTGTCCGATTGCCTGATGCTGCTGGCAATCGGCACCGGCCGGGCGAACCGAGTCTTGCCAGGCGCGGGCAAGGAGGGAGGATGGCGCAAGCTGGTTGTCCCACGCACGACGTTCCCTGCCGGCTGCATCAAAGCGGCTGAGTCAGCAGCCGTTACGGCTGGATAAGTGAAACGCGCCGGCTCACGAACCGTTACCGGTGGCAGAGCCACCGGAGCGTCAGCCTCATCGACCATGCGGCTTCATCAACCGTTGCTCGGGTGCATAAAACCGGGCCATACTACTAGGCAACCCCGGTCCCAAGAGGTATCGATGCCAGGCGGCGCCGGATGCGACCGCCAGTAGACGCATGGTCGTGGAGCAACGAAGCTTCCTCCCGGCTCCGGTAAAGCAGGTACGAGCCTCGCTGGCTGTTGGGAGTCATGCCTCACCGGGTCGAGTCGTAGACGGTCACCGATGGTGGTGGCGCTGAAGTTCTCCGCGACCCAGGCGGCGATGCGCTCGGGGCGTTGAGCCGCCGTCGGCACGCCGAACCCCGGGTGGGCCACCGAGGAAGTAGTGGATCTGCCGGTGAGACGTAGCGCTGGCACTGCTCGAGGGAACGCTGAGGGATCTCGTCTCGTTGAACCCTCCGATTCCCGTCACCGCCACGGCGGTGGCGGCCCAGCTGCTCGAGGGGGTGCCGTTTCGTGACCCGTCTTGGGTCTCCGGGGCCAGGAGGTCGATGATTCGGGGCATCGTCACCCGTCTGCGCCGCATGCAGGTCGACGACCTGGCGGCTTGTCACGCTCGCGCAGGCCTTCGGCCTGGCCCCCGAGACCGGTGCGCTGGTCAGGGAGGTCATGCCGGCTAGCGGCGCCGACCAGGGCACTTTGTCCGCCGGAGGAATCCCACGTAGAGGCCAACCATGTCCAGCAACGACACGGTCCGCTCACGAAGGACCCGCCTCGTGCTCACCGCGGTCGGCCTGCTCGTGGCCGCCGCTGCGATCGTCGGGGTCATCTGGTTCTTCGGCCGTGAGACTCCAGTCCAAGTGGGCATCGACCGCGCCACCAGCGAGGTCGAGGCGACAGATGCCGCCGCTGCGCCCAGTCGATCGACCGACGGCGTGTGGAGCGTGGACACCAGCGTGGGTGAGTTCTCGGTCGAGGACACGACGGGTACGTTCGTCGGCTTCCGGGTCCAGGAGGAACTCGCCAACATCGGCGCGAACGAAGCGGTCGGCCGGACCCCGAAGGTGGAAGGATCGATCACGATCGAAGCAGGCAGGCTGACAGCAGCCCAGTTCGTGGCCGACCTCACCGGCATCGTCAGCAACGAGCCGCGTCGCGACAGGAGGATCCAGGAGGCGCTCGAGACGAGCACCCACCCGACCGCTACGTTCACATTGATGCAACCGGTCGAGCTCGGCGACGTCACGAGCGGCGAGGTCGTACGGGTGGAAGCACCTGGCACGCTGACCATCCATGGCGTCTCCAACCGCGTGAACGTCCCCATCGCAGCGGTGCTGCGGGGCGACACGATCGTCGTGACCGGCGCGTTCGAGGTGACCTTCGCCGACTACGGCGTGCAGGTGCCCTCCGCGCCCATCGTCTTGTCCGCCGAGGACCATGGCCAGGTCGAATTGCAGCTCTACCTGACACGTAGCTGAGTCGGTGTTCAGCTCGGGCCCGATTGTCCGTTCTCGGCTGGGGAGTGTGGCCTCGCTGACCTGGTCTGACCCGACCAGAACCTGCGGCTTAGGGAGCACTCCGTCAGTGGGCTCTAGCTACCCATACCCCCTACGGGTATAGTGCCGGTAGTGACCCGCGTAGTGGAGAAGTCGGGGAGCCGGAGGCCGGTCTTGATTCTCGACAGCGAGATTCTCGTGGTCTGGTTCATATTGGCCGCGTTGTCCACCGCCTACGTGGCGTGGGACAGCTTCGTGCGGCGCAACCCAGAGATGACTGTGATGAAGTGGGGCTGGGTCCTCGTCACGCTCTACATGGGGCCAGTGGGCCTCGCCCTCTACGTCCTGACCGACAAAGAGCCCCGGCCGGGAGAGCATGAGGAGTTCGTCAAGCCCCTGTGGAAGCAGGGCGTGGGCTCGACCGTGCACTGCGTCGCCGGCGACGCCACGGGCATCATCGCAGCGGCGGCGATCGTTTCCGCCCTTGGCCTACCCATGTGGCTAGACCTCATCATCGAGTATGCCGCCGGCTTCGGCTTCGGCCTGTTCATCTTCCAGTCCCTGTTCATGAAGCAGATGGCCGGAGGCTCCTACGCCACCGCTCTGCGCCGCTCCTTCATGCCCGAGTGGCTGTCGATGAACACCATGGCCGGGGGGATGTTCTTCGTCATGACCCTGCTCATGATGGGCCGAGACATGCGCGCCATGCAGCCCACCCAACCGCAGTTCTGGTTCGTCATGTCCCTCGCAGTGATCGTCGGGTTCTTCACCGCCTACCCGGTCAACCTCTGGCTCGTCGCCCAGAACCTCAAGCACGGGCTCATGACGGTACGTACCGGCCCGGAAGCCCAGCACGACATGCAGCACCACGGGCAGGCTGCCAGCGGAGGAGCACGCTGACATGGACACGAGGTTGCACCACTCCTCCTCCGCGTCGACAAGCGAGCACGACCGCGCCCAGGTGGCCGCTGCCTCAAGGGTGACCGGACCCCAGCTGGCCGTGGTCACCCTCATCACCCTTCTCGTCCTCGCTGCCGGCGTGATCGTCCCGGCCAACCTGGTCAACCTCAGCCTCAGCGCCGAGGACGTGGGCGGCGTGATCATGCCCCCGGGGATGGTCATGGCCAACGACACCCCCGGTGGCGCCATGCGCGAGATGGGCGCCGTGGATCCGGGTGACGTCACCTACCACGCACCCGTCGCGGCGGTGGGGGATCAGGTCCTCGAGCCCCGCATCGAGGATGGCGTGAAGGTGTTCGACCTCGACCTATCAGTTATCGAGTGGCGGATCCTGCCCGACCAGCCGATGCTGGCCTACGCCTTCAACCGCCAGGTCCCGGGCCCCCGGCTACACGTCCGCCAGGGCGACACCGTCCGGATCAACGTCACCAACCACCTGCCCGAGGCGACAAGCGTCCACTGGCACGGCCTGATCCTGCCCAACGCCATGGACGGTCCCGCCGAGATCACCCAGGCCCCGATCGAGCCCGGTCAGACCTTCACCTACGAGTTCCCCATCACCCAGTACGGCACCTACCTCTACCACTCCCACCGCGAGCCCGACCGCCAGCAGGCCCTCGGCATGTACGGCGCGCTCATCGTCGACCCTGCCGACACCGCCATCGACGCTTCCTACGACTACGACTACGACCTCGTGATCCAACTTCAGGAATGGCTCGAGCGGGAGGGCTACACCTATCCCGCCATGCTCATGGAGGGCGCCCTGCCCAACTTCTTCACCATCAACGGCAAGGCCTACCCCTCCACCCAAACCTTGCGCATGAGGGTGGGCGAGAGGGTGCGCATCCGCTTCATCGGCAGCCACAACAACTTCATCCACCCCATGCACGTCCACGGTGGGCCTTTCACCATCGTCCAGAGCGACGGCAACGCCGTCCCCCCGGCTGCCCAAATCCAGAAAGACACCGTGAACGTCGGGCCGGGCGAGCGCTACGACGTGATCTGGCAAGCCCAGCGGCCAGGCAAGTGGCTCCTGCACTGCCACATCCCCCACCACACCACCAACGACAACCGCGAGGAGAAGGGGGCGGGCGGTCTCACCATGATCATCGAGGTGAGCCAGTGAATCAACTGGCGGTCTGTGGACACCGACTCGTGCCGGCCAGCGCAATAACCCTCAGGAGCATCCTCAAAATCGGAGGTCAAACCATGAAGCGCACCTGTGCCGTCCCTGGTATCTCCTGCGGGCACTGCAAGTCCGCGATTGAGGGTGAAGTCTCAAACATCCCCGCTGTGGTGGACGTCGAAGTCGACGTCGACAACCAGACGGTCGTGGTCGAGGGCGAGGCAAGCGAGGAGAGCATACGGACCGCCATTGACGAGGCCGGATATGACGTCGCGGCGGTGTCGTGAAGCAGGGCTACTCGGATCAGCGCGACGAACTGGTGCAACGCTTGCGTCGCGTCGAAGGCCAGATCCGCGGACTCCAACGCATGGTCGAGGCCGACGAGTACTGCATCGACATCCTCACCCAGGTCGCTGCCGCCTCCAAGGCGCTGCAGAGCGTCGCGGTCCGCCTGCTCGACGAACACCTGCGCCACTGCGTCACCGCGGCCGCCTCAGCCGATCGGGAGGGCAGTCAGGCCCAAGTGGACGAGGCCACCCGCGCCATCGAACGTCTCCTGCGCAGCTGAAATCGATCGAACATGTACCGGCGCCAGACAGGAGGAGTGGCGAGGCTCACGCCAGGCGATTCCGCCCAAAGAACCAGTGTCGCCGCTGCGGTGCGAGGACGCCGATGACCCGGCGTCCGATCTGGTCAAGATACAGCCCGCTGGTCACTGTTCGCGGAAGTCGGCTTCGCCCTCACCCTGCGGCGATGGCAGGGCGAGCTGTCGTAAAGGGCGTGCGCCGAGCGTCGGCAGCGCGGCCAGCCCCACCACCACGGGAAGCCAGTGGCTGATGAGACGCCAGCCGAGCGTCGCTGCGGTGGCGGCCGCGGCCGTGCCGCCGCCGCCCACGAGAACGCCGATCATCGTCGCCTCCACCACTCCCACACCCCCGGGCGTGATGGGCACGGTCGCGGCGAGCTGAGCCGCGACGAAGGCAAGCGGCAGGAAACGCAGCGGCGTCCCTTGCCCGATGGTCGCGCTGACCACCAGGAGCGCGCCGAGGTCGAGCAACCAGCTCATCGCAGCCCAGCCTGCCGCTGCGCTCAACGCAGCGCGATTGTTGCCCAGCACGCTGACCACCGTCACCCCTCGCAGCGCAGTCGCTTCCACCCGGTTCGGGTCCAGCCATCGCCGCAATGGGCCCCGGGCGAACAGCCCCGCCAGCCGCGCCGCCAAAGAGGCGACGAAACGAGGACGACGCACGACTGCAAGCGCCCCTACTGCAGCGGCACCGATTAGCAGCGCTGCCGCACCGCCCGCGACCACCTCACGACCCACACTGCCGCCTCCGAGCGCTGGCAGCGCAGCCAACGGCAGGATGACGACCAGCACGCCGAACGACACGACACCAGTCGCCGCGAGCGCGCTGGTCGCCCGTGCCGCGTCGACTCCATGACGCGCGAGGATCGCAACGGTCACCGCCAGCCCCGTCGCCCCGCCTGCGGGGAGGATTCGGCTGAGCGCATTGCGGGCGAACGCCAGCCGCAGCAACAGCGCATGCCGCGGCTGCTCGCCGCCGACCTTGAGTACGACCCGGAGGAGCTCGGCCTGGACCGCAACGGCAGCCAGGGTGAACCCGATGACGGCCGGCGGAAGCCACCACTGCGCCCGGGCGAGGGCCTGTGCCGTCGCGCGCAGGCCGGATAGCTGCGGAGCGACCGCCGCCACACCCAAAAAGACTGTGAACAGCATCGCCGCACGGCGGAGCAACCCATGGCCCGCCTTGT
>JBHELG010000086.1:0-4727 GCA_046263195.1 Nitriliruptorales bacterium
CATGGATCCTGTGGGGATGGTCGCCGTCGTGTCCATGAAGGCCACGAGGTAGAGGAAGAACGCGAGAATTCCGACGTCGTAGGCGTCCGACATGGCGAACCCACCCCAGGCGAGCAGGCCACCGAAGCCGTCGATGTTGAAGAGCCACTGGCCGAACGCCTCGGTGTACGTGCCGATGACGGGGACGGCATCGGCACCGATCGTGGCCGAATACGCCCCGAACATGAGACCGAATCCGATGATGAAGTAGGCGACGAACCCGAGCCCGAATATCGCGAAGTTGGTCGAGACGACGTGAGCCGCGTGCTTCGCCCGGCAGAACCCCGTCTCCACCATCGCGAAACCGGCCTGCATGAAAATGACGAGTACGGCCCCGATGACGATCCACAGCAGGTTGGAGCTGACGTCGGTCCCCTCGATGGTGCTGGGAATGAAATCTGCGCCGGTGCTGTCGGCCCAACCAACTCCACTCATCGCCAGCACTGCCATCAGGGCCAGTGCAGACGTCGCGGTCAGGCGTGCCAGTCGATGTCGCAACGCTTCTCCTTTTGCGTGCTGCCCTGAGGACAGGGGTCAGGGGTCTGGTGTGAAGGGTCTGCCAAGCGGGCGGCACGGTAACCACGTGCTGTTACTGGTTCGTCAACCTCATGTTTCAGGAGCGTGGCGAATGGATGTTGGGACGGTCATGGAAACGGACGCGCGGGCGGGGCAGTGGGTGTTCAGGCCTGCAACCTGGGACGAGCGACCAGCTAGCGCTCGTCAGCGGGAGCGGGACCCCAGAAACCGAGCGGGTTGCCCCAGGGGTCCAAGGCCGTGCCCCACAGCCCGCCGTCGACCGGGGCGGCGGAGCGCTGGATGCTGGCACCCTCGGCCGCAGCGGCGGCGAGCGCGGCGGCGACGTCTTCGACGGCGAAGGCGAGGCGGAGCCCTCCACCTCCTGCTATGAGCACGAGCTTCAATCCCGCCGGGTCGGAAAGCTCGGCATAGTCGCCCCCCTCCCAGCGGCTCTGCTTGATGAGCTCGAGGCCCAGCCCGTGGTAGAAGCGTGCCGCGGTCGCGACGTCACCGACTTCGACGACGACTTCCCGCAGTCGGGCCCGAGAGCCCCTTGCCTTGTCCCCCGTGCTCATTGGACCCCTCAACTCCCGGACGCTCGTGTGATCGTCGCCGTCGCTCCTACAGGGCGACGCTCACGGGACGCCCGCGCTTTCCCGCTCGTAGAACAGTCGCATCGTGACCCGCCGTATCCTGCGGGTGTGTCGCAGATAATCGGCCTCCAGCTCTTGGCGTCCGCCCCGGCCGTAGCCGAGGCTGCGCCCGAGGCGTTCGAGCAGCGCCGCCGAGGTAGGAAGGACGTCGACGTCGCGTTGGCGCAGCAGGTAGAGACGGTTGCGGATGCTCGTGAGGAAGCGGTAGCCCTCCCGCAGCCACTGCGCGTCCCGCGGTTCGACGATGCCGACGTCCTGCAGCGCGTCGAGCGCAGTGAGGGTGGAGGGGCTGCGCAGGCGGGGATCACGACGGCCATGCTGCTGCTGGAGGAGTTGCACGGTCCATTCGATGTCGGAAAGCCCGCCCGGCCCGAGCTTGAGGTGGCGAGCGGGATCGGCACGACGGGGAACGCGCTCTCGCTCGATGCGTGCCTTCATCTTCCGGATGGCGGTGAGGCGCCGGGGACCGAAACCCTCCGGGTAGGCGTATTCGCTGGCCAGCGACACGAAGGCCCGACCAAGGTCTGCGTGACCGGCCACTCGCCGCGCCCGTAGCAGCGCCTGATGTTCCCACGTCTCGGACCAGCGGTCGTAGTAGGCGCTGTAGGAGGCGAGCGAGCGTGACAGCGGACCGTTGCGTCCCTCAGGTCTCAGCTCCGCGTCAACCACGAAAGCTTTGCCCTCGGCCGTTACTGCCGATAGCGACTCGAGCAGGCGCTCGGCGATGTTGATGGCGAAAGCTGACGCCTCGGCCTCCCCCGCGCCTTCGGTCGCCTCGTGTATGAACACGACGTCGAGGTCGGAGACGTAGTGCAGCTCGTGACCGCCGAACTTGCCCAATCCGACGATCGCAACACGCGCCGGAGCACCTTCCTCGGTCCCCGCGAGCAACTCGTCGAGCACGGCGGAGAGGCCAGCCTCGAGGCAGGCCTCACCGAGTCCTGTCAGCTCCTGCCCTACGAGCGTCGCGGATGCGTCCGCAGCCAGGTCGCGGATGACGATGCGGGCCAGTTCCCGGCCCTTGAAGCGTCGCAGCGCCGCCTGCCTGCCCGCGAGCTCATCCTGCCAGCGCAGCAGTCCGATCGCCGCGTGCACGAGCTCTTCCCGGCTGCGGGGCTCAGCGCGGGTCGTAGGGTCGGTCAGCCACTGCAAGCCTTGGGGTTGGGTGATGAGCAGCTCGCCGACCACTTCGCTGGTGCCGAGCAGGCGGGCCAGCAGGTCTGCAGTGGGGGGCTGGTCACGGAGGATCGCAACCAGTGCGGGGTCGGTCCCAGTGGCCTCGAGAAGCGTCCGCAGGGCCCGCAGGCCACCGTCGGGGTCGGGACTTTCGGACAGCGCGTGCAGCATCGCGGGCAGGACGACCCGAAGCGTGCGGGCGGGGCGCGTCATCCCGCTCGTCAGGGCCCGGATGTCCCGTAGCACGCCGGGAGCGTCACGGAAGCCGAGTGCCTCGAGCCGAGCGAGAGCCGCCTCCTCCGCGAACCGTTCGCGCACGATCACCGCATCGCTGGCGGGGATGCGGGCGTGCATCTCGAGCAGTGGCCGGTAGAACAGCTTCGCGTGGAGGCTTCGCACTTCACCCTGCACGGCCTTCAAGCGGGCCAGAAACGCCTCGCTGGCGGGGCGTTGCTCGTCTGCCCGGTCGCCGAGGCTGCGGGCCAGCCGCTCAAGCTGCTCCGGGTCGCTCGGCAGCGTGTGGGTGCGACGCTCGGCGCCAAGTTGGAGGCGGTGCTCGATGCTGCGCAGCCAGCGGTAGGCGGCGCCGAATGTGGTGGCATCATCCTCGGCCACATAGCCCCCGGCCGCGAGAGCGGACAGTGCCCCCAGCGTCGAACGTTCGCGGACGCTGGGATCAGCACGGCCGTGCACGAGTTGGAGCAGCTGGACCGCGAACTCGATGTCTCGGATTCCGCCGGGTCCGAGCTTGAGCTGACGCTGGGCGTCTCGCCGAACCTCCGTCTTCGCCTCGACGCGGCCTTTCATGTCGCGAACATCGGAAACGATTTCGGGCGCCGGACGCTCGGGGAACACGAAGGGCTCCGCGGCGGTGATCAGGCGGGCGGCGAGGTCGTGGTCGCCGGCGACAGGTCGGGCCTTCAGAAGCGCCTGGAACTCCCAGGTTTCCGCCCAGCGCTCCCAGTAGGCGACATAGCCGTGGAAGGTGCGCGACAGCGGCCCGTCGCGTCCTTCCGGACGCAGTGTGGGGTCCACCTCGTAGGCACGGCCCATCGTCGTCGAGGCGTTCAGGAGTTGAAGGAGAGCGAGGCAGACCTGTTGGGCCTCCCGGGCCGCCCCAGCATCGTCCCCCGCGGTCGGCTCGTGGACGAACATCACATCGATATCCGAGACGTAGTTCAGCTCCTCGCCACCGAGCTTGCCCATGCCGATGATGGCGAGACGGGCGGCGGGGGTGTCCCCGGCGATGCTGGCCTGGAGGGCAGCGAGCGCGCCCGTGAGCACTCCCTCTGCTAGCCGAGCCAGGTCCCGGGTGACCTCCTCCAGCTGGGCTGCGCCGGTGAGGTCTCGCGCGGCGATGGCGGCGGCCGTCCCCCGTCGGATCTTCGCCACGGCCGCAGCGGGGTTGGGCAAGTTTCCGCTGTCGGTGAGGGCGGTACTCACTTCCGACGCGACAGCCGCTGGGTCGACGGGTTGGGGGTCGCGCAGACGTTCGAGGGCACCAGGATGGCGGGCCAACAGGTCTCCGAGGGAACGTGATACGCCGGCAACTGCGATCAGTCGTCGCAGCCAAGGATGGTCGTGTCGGAGAGACGCGAAGAGCTTGGGGTGGTTAGCGGCGAGGTCGGAGACGACGACGAGCGCATCCTCAGGAGAAGCGGCGTCGGAGATCAGGTTGATGAGGTCGAGCGTTCCCCGCTGGGGACCCTCTGCCGTCCACAGACCGGCTTCCGTCAAGCGACGGATCGCGCGCTCCGGTCGCAGGCCACAGGAAGCGAGGTGTGCCTCCGGCGAGGCGATGCGCGCACCCGGACCGCCCCACTCTTGGTTCGCCGCCGACGTCAACGGATGGTCTCCAGCCCGCCGCGACCGACTAGAGCATGGGCAGGTAGCGCTCGAGTTCGTACGGCGTCACGTGCCGCGTGTAAGCGCTCCACTCGGTGCGCTTGTTGCGCAGGAAGAAGTCGAAGACGTGCTCGCCGAGGGCTGCGGCGACGAGTTCGGACCGTTCCATCTCGGCCAGGGCCTCGCCGAGGTCGGCCGGCAACTGACCGATGCCGGCTGCGGCCCGCTCGGCGCCCGTCATGGCGTAGATGTTGTCCTCAGCCTCGTCCGGTAACTCGTAGCTCTCCTCCACTCCTCGCAGCCCCGCCGCCACGATGACGGAGAATGCCAGGTAGGGGTTGCAGGCGGGGTCGGGGGCGCGGTACTCGACTCGGGTCGACGCGCCCTTCTTCGGCTTGTAGATCGGGACGCGCACGAGTGCGCTGCGGTTGTTGCGGCCCCACGAGACGTAGACAGGAGCCTCACCGGAGGGGAATGGGCCTGGGAGGCCTTGGGTCA
>JBHELG010000087.1:0-5419 GCA_046263195.1 Nitriliruptorales bacterium
GCCGCACTCCGGGCAGCGCAGGAAGTCGAGGAGCCTACGATACATCGACGACCTTTCCGACCATTCTTGTTCGGCGCTCGGGGACGACTGCCGCTGGTTCCCCGCTTCCGAGGACCCTACCAGGCCGGGCAGGCGGGGCAGCCGAGCCCGGTAGTCGTCGATGCATTCGCGCCAACAGCAAGGAATGGGGATGCAGGTCTCGAGAGGCGAGACCGGAAGCGCGCGGCACGGCGTCGGCGCGGCGGTGCGGAGCCTCCTCCGGCGTGGCTCGGCCGTACCACGGAGGCACTACGATTCGTCGGTGCCTGATTCGCACTGGCGACGACACCTCGAAGGCCCCGCGTTGCGCTGCCTGGCTCCCAGGCACGATCGACAGGGGACTCACGCGTGATCGACGTCCACGAGTTCCTCGTGTGCCCCATCAGCAAGCAGCCGATGGAGCAGCGTGGCTCCGACTACCAGGCTCCCTGCGGCTTCGTCTATCCCGACGCCGATTTCCGGGTGAACCTGGACTTCAGCGCCCACTGGGCCGCCGAGCAGGACGAGTACGAGACGTGGCTCCGCCAGTGGAGGCAGGACGCGGACACCACTCCGGGGCGTCCGGAGGAGATCGACGCCGCCTTCGAGGACGTCTACGCCCAGATCAAGCTCGAAGGTCTGGTCCTCGACGTCGCCGGGGACATAGGCACGGTGGTGACTCAGGCGAACATCGACCCCGAGTCGTACGTCTCCATCGACACGATGCGGGTCGACTTCGCCGCCATCGAGCGGGACTTCCCTCGCTACGCGGCCCACTACCGGCGTTCTCGCGACGCCTGCTTCCTGCAGGGCAGCGCCGAGTTCCTCCCCGTGAAGGACGGTTACTTCGACTGCGTCCACCTGCGGGGGTGCCTCGACCACTTCACCGGGCCGCATCTGGCGTTGCTCGAGGCCTTCCGAGTGCTTCGGCCGGGGGGCAAGGTCGTTGTCGGCGTGACCTTGGAGGGCGCGTACCAGATGGAGGTCGGCGACTGGGGTCCGAGCGGCTCGCCGGTGCTACAGCAGGCCCTCCGGGCAGGCGTCGCCAAGCTCAAGCAGTACCCGCAGGTGTTCGGGCCGCTCAGCCGGATCAAGTGGCGCCTGCAGGGCGTCGAGGACCATCACCTGTTCCATCCGACGCATCAGTCGTTGACCGACTTGATCGAGCGCTGCGGCTTCGTCATCGAAACCGAGGTCTGGCAGCAGGCCTACCACAATGTCCTCTACGTCTCCGCCCGGAAGTCGGAGGTCGTCTCGCCGTACCATCCCGGGCAAGCGGCGTGAGTCGTCCCGTCCGCTCCCTCCTTGGCGGCGACTTCGGAGCTCTCCCGTAGCCAGACCGCCATGTACATCCTCGGACTGACGACGATGGGCGACGCCGCCGCGACGCTCGTGCGCGACGGGGACGTGGTAGCGGCCGTCGAGGAGGAGCGATTCTCGCGGAGGAAGCACCACGTGGGGTTCCCGTACGAGGCGGTCCGCTACTGCCTGACCGAGGCCGGTATCGATCTGGCCGACGTCGAGCACGTCTCTCTCTACTGGAAACCCTGGATCCTGGGGCACAAGGCATTCCAAGCGGTGAAGTCCCTCGCCGTGTCGCGGGCGATGTTCGAAGCGAGAGTCGATCGCGGGATACGGCAGGTGAGCGAGAGCTATCTCGGGATGTTCCGGTACCCGCGCCTGCTGCGCGATCACTTCGGTCCCAGCGACTTCCGCTTCCACTACCTCGAGCACCATCCCTGCCACGCCGCGAGCGCGTTCCTCGTGTCGCCCTTCGAGAGCGCCGCCATCTTGACGATGGACGGCACCGGAGAAGCCACGACGACGATGATGGCGGAGGGACGGACCACCGACGTACGGCCCCTGAAGCGGATCAAGCTCCCACACTCGCTCGGCCAGTTCTACTCCGCGATCACGAACTTCTTGGGCTTCGACATGTTCGCGGGCGACGAATGGAAGGTGATGGGCCTGGCCGCCTATGGCCGACCGCGCTACTACGACTTCCTCTCCCGTCGGGTGCTGTCGTTGAACGGCGAAGACAGCTTCAAGGTCAACGTCCGCGTGCTCGACCACCACCTTGCCAAGCGGTACCAGTTCAGTGAAGAAGCCGTCAGGGAGCTCGGGCCCCCGCGTGAGCCCGAAGCCGAGATCACCGAGCGTCACCAGGACATCGCGGCCAGCGCCCAGCGCCTGCTCGAAGACGTCGTCCTCCACCTCCTCCGCTCCCTGCACCGTCGGACCAGGCAGGAGAACCTCTGCCTGGCGGGCGGGGTGGCGTTCAACTCGGTGATGAACGGCCGCATCATCGAGGAGTCCCCCTTCAAGCGGGTCTTCATCCAGCCGGTCGCGGGTGACGCCGGCTGTTCCCTCGGAGCGGCCTACCTCACCTACCACTCACTCCTCGGACGGCCACGCTGCTACCAGATGCAGCATGCCTCCTTCGGGCCCTCGTTCGGCTCCGAGCGGTGTGCCGAGGCTCTGCGAGCGGCGGGCCTCCCGTTCGAGACGCTCGACGACGACGCGCTCCTCCCTCGGGTGGCGCGCCTCATCGCCGACGGGGCCATCGTCGGGTGGTTGAACGGACGCACCGAGTTCGGTCCCCGAGCCCTGGGCAACCGGAGCTTTCTCGCCGATCCGCGGCGGGCCGACATGCGAGACCTGCTGAACAGGAAGGTGAAGCTGCGAGAGTGGTTCCGTCCCCTGGCTCCCTCGATGCCCGAGGAGGAGAGCGCCACGATCTTCGGGCGACCCCATCGCGATCCGTTCATGATCACGGTGTTGGATGTTGCCGAGGAGCAGCGGAGCCGGATCCCCGCCGTCGTCCACGTCGACGGCACGGCGCGGCCGCAGACCGTGAGCCGGGCGACGAACCCCCGGTACTGGCGGCTGATCCGGGAGTTCGAGCGCCTGTCCGGCGTCCCCGTCCTGCTGAACACGTCGTTCAACGTGCAGGAGCCGATCGTCTGCACCCCGGAGGACGCGGTGCGGACCTTCGGGAAGGCGGCATTCGACGCCCTCGTGCTCGAGGACCACCTCGTCTTGCGGTCGGAGATGCCCTCTTCCGGAGCGATCGCCGCCCGTTCTGAGACGGCAGAGGCCGAGGCTACTGTCGGGGCATGACGCCGTCGACCGACGCCCGACCGTCGAGGAGGTATATAACCGCCGCCCTCTTGGTGGGCCTCGGCCTGGGCGCCATGGTCGTGCTCTCCCACTCGCTCCTCGCCCTGTTGGCCCCTGCCATGCTGGCCTTGCTGCTGCTGATGGCGCTGGTCCGGCGTCTGGGCCGGGACTTCGACGATCCAGACGTCGGACGTCAACTGATGGCATGGACGATCATCGCTTTCGTCACCCACGTCGTCTTCGGCCTGGTGGTGACCAACGTCTATGGCGGTGTGCTCGACTACCTGAGAGCTCCGGACGCGTTCGCCTACCACTCACTGGCGGAGGACATCCTGCGCCACTGGACGACTGGCGTCCCCGGGCCGGAGCTGCCGGCCGGGAAGGAAGGCTTCTACTACGTGCTGGCGGCGCTCTACTGGGTCTTCGGGGCCCACACCGCCGCCGGACTGGTCCTGAACGCCGCCCTCTCCGCCGCCCTCGTCCCCCTGGTGACCGACACGACGCGCCGTCTGTTCGGAGAGGGACCCGCCACCCGAGTACCACCGTTGGTCGCGCTCTTGCCCGGGCTTTTCATCTGGACGTCACAATTGCTCAAGGAAGCACCGATCCTCTTCCTCATCGCGTTGGCGGCAGCCTGCGCAGTCCGCTTCCTCGAACGCGTCGCGGCGGCCCCGGTGCTCGGGCTCTCTCTGGCCCTGGCGGCGCTCTTCACGTTCAGGGCCTGGGTGGCATTGGTGATCGCCGGCGGCTTCGTGGCCGCCCTCCTCGTGGGAAGGCAGCAGTTGGCTATTGGGCTCACGAGCGGCGTGACTGTGCTCGCCATCCTCGCCGTCGTCGTCGGTCTGGGACTGGGGTACTCGGGGTATCGAGCGGCCGTCGACGCCGACCTCACCCAGGCGCAAACCGTGCGGCAGGACCTCGCGAGCGCCGAGAGTGGCTACGACGCGGACGTCGATGTCTCGACGTCGCGAGGCGCGCTCTCGTACATGCCTCGCGGGCTCGTCAGCTTCCTCCTGGGCCCCTTTCCCTGGCAGGTCCGCTCGGCCCGTCAGCTCATCGTCGCCCCCGACGTGCTCGTATGGTGGCTGCTCCTGCCGAGCTTGTGGCGTGGGCTACGGCAGGCCCGGCGGCTGATCGGGAGGGGAATGCTCGTGCTCGTCCTCCCTGCGATCACCACCTCGATGCTGCTGGCTCTCGCCGTCGGGAACTTCGGGACGGTGGTGCGCGAGCGCGGACAGGTCACCATCCTGCTGGTGCCGATCATCGCCCTGGGTCTCGCGGCACGAGCCCGGGCGCGGTCCGCGTCTCAGTCACAAGACGCCGAGATCCTCGCGGTCGAGCCCGCTCGTGCGCACACCGTCATGGCGTGAGGTGAGCCTCTCCGAGCAGTAACTCGGCGGTTGTCCTCACAAGGGTGGAGGCCTGCCGTCGTGGACTGCCGCCGGTGGCGTCGCTCCGGTATCGGCCAGGCCGCGCGCCCGCTGACGGTCGAGGCGCGCCGCCTCCAGTATCTCCGACGCTGACATCCGTGCCTCGGCCGCCTGCTGCTCGGCCTCGGCGACCAGCGTTGCGGCGCGGGACCGGTCACTCGCCGCTGCATCCCGCGCCTGGATGGCTGCGGCGAGGAGCATGTGTGCCTGCGAGCGGTCGGCCTCGGCTTCCTCCCCGAGCCGGGCGGCGGCCGCCGCTGCTGTCGCCCGAAGCGCTTGGGCCTCCTCCGCAGCCGCCTCGCGGGCTCGCGCCACATCCACCTCGGCCTGCGCCCGGATCGACGCCGCACCCTGTTCGGCCTCGGCGAGGAGGGCGGCGGCGGCGTCACGGATCCGTGGTACGTCGGCCTCGGCCTCCGTCCTGATCGCTTCGGCGCGACGCTCGGCCTCCCGCAGCAGGACGGCGGCAGCCTCCCGATCCTGAGTAGCCGCTTCGAGGTGCCGAGCCGCACTCCTCCGCAGCTCCGAGGACTGCCGCTCCGCCTGCGCCAGGCATTCCGCGGCCTGGACGCGGGCAGCTTCAGCCGTCGCCTGTATGCGGCGGGCTTCGGCCTCGGCGGCGGCCCGAATGGCATCGGCCTCGTGCATCGCGTCGGCCACTGCGGCGTCCGCTCGGTCGCGCTCGGCCCGGTGGAGCTCCTCGAGGCTGCCCGCCTCCGCCTCGGCTCGGAGCATGCTCATCGCCGCCCGCTCACGGGCGTCGTCCAGCAAGGCCGTCGCCCGGTCACGGTCACGGCGCGCCGCCTCGAGCTCGAGCGCGGCGTCGTGCCGGAGCTGCAACGCTTCTCGCT
>JBHELG010000088.1:0-9111 GCA_046263195.1 Nitriliruptorales bacterium
ACGCTGCTTTCGCTTCGGGTCTGGGGCAGCGTGTGAGTCCCGATCCCGCGCTACCGGGAGATCGCGGAGCACGCAGCCGAGAAGATCATGAAGCAGCTCGAGCCGACCCTGGGAGAGAGATGGTGGCGATGAGCGAACGGCCGACCTTCACAGCCGTCTGCCGCCGATCCGGCCGCTGGTGGGCCTTCGAGGTGAAGGAGCTCGACGGCGTCTTCGGCCAGGCCAAGCGTCTCGACCAGGTGGCCGACGCCGCCCGCGACGTCATCGTCCTCATGCTCGATCTCAGCGACGACGAGGCGGACTCGTTCGACATCGTCGTCGAGCCCCACCTCGGCGACGAACTCGACGCCGCCATTCGAGATGCAGTGGCGTTGCGAGAGAACAGGCCGAGCGCCAACAAGCAGTCCGGGCGCAGGCCACCCGCGAAGCCGCCCACCGGCTCACAGAAGAAGCTGGCCTGCCGATGCGCGACGTCGGCTGGCTGCTCGGCCTCGCACACCAGCGCGTCGCGCAACTCGTCAAGCGCTGAACGCTGCGGAGCAGCCCACCACGCGTCCGCTCGACGAGCCTTGGCCGGCGCTGCTCGGCAGACGGCGGCTCGGCATCCGGTAGACACTTGGTACACATCCGGTACACATCAGCTCCGGAATCGACCGGAACTACGCCGATGTAGGTCCGACTCACAGCAGCGTGTTTCCGCTGGTCAGACGGCATCCAGGACACCCAGGGGAACCCGCTGACACCGGATGACACGCCCTGAAGTTCGTTCGCAACGAAGAAGTCGTCGGTTCAAATCCGATCACCTCCACCCGGAGATCCCGCCGAACTCGGCGGGATTTCGCAGTTTCGGGGGGGTAGCTTTCGTTTTACTGTGGTGCGGTCACCACAGTCACACCACAAGTGGAGCAGCGTTCGGACCCGGCCCGCGGCCAAGTCGCTCCTCCAGGTAGGCGAGATTCTCGAAGGCAGGGACGGCTGCGAGGCCGCAGATGACCAGCAGCCAGGGGAGGGTGCTCAGCTCCGACTCAGCGGCGCGGGTCGCCAGCCCTTGCTGCTGCCGCAGCTAGGCGTCGTTCGCGGCGCGGGCTTCTGCCAGCACGAGTAGCCGTCGCTGTGCCCCAGGTGCTCGGCGACGTCTTCGGGGTCCAGTCCCAGTTCGAACAGTTGGTAGCAGGCGGCGTGGCGCCTCCAGGTGTGGAGGCTCCATCGCCAACGCCGATAGTCTTGCCCTCCCGTAGGGCGCTCTCCTTGCTGTGACCTTGGGTGCCTCGGGAGTGGCGGCAGTAGTCGACCCTTTTGGGCCAGCCCAGCTGCTCGGCCCACACTTCGAACCTTCGGTGCGCCGGCGGTGGACCGGCCACGTCCCGCCCTGCGGTGCGCCGAACCACCAACCCTCTCGTCCGGGACGACCGCCTAGACATCGTCGGCGAGCCAGGGTGGCACCCACATCTCTCGAAGCTTGCGGTGCTTCGGGGGGGACTGACCCTTTGAGGTTTCTGTGCCCGTTCCTCGATGTCGAACCAGCCGTTGCCGTCCCGGTCGCGCCACCAGCGCGGACTCGTGGAGAACAAGAACCTAACCGAGCGTCGCCCAATACGGCGCCCCCGACTGGCGGTTCGACACATGGGTCTCCACCTCCAGCCCCGCCGACGCGCGAGATGGACGGCGTCAGCACGCAATTCCCGACGTGACCCGCAACCCAGCCACCCGCTCGGGCGACGTCCTCACGCCAGTAGCGACAACGTCCGGGCCCGCTACAGCACTCGGCGACGGCGAGCGCACACCTCATGTCCCTTGGTGCGGTCACGAAGGCCACGGATGTAACCTCACTCGCTGAGCGGATTGCACGTACAGGAGCCACAGCGGCGTGAATCGTGGCCCGAGAGATGGGCCCGGTGTCGATTGCCTCGAGGGTTGCCGAACTGTGAGCGGTCGGGCCGTGAGGTAGCAAGACGCTCCAGGTCCCTTTCTCGCTCACCCGACGAAGGCAGGAGGAGACTATGGAGGACACGCATGATCCCCGGCTTCAGCTGCACGAGCCGCCGGACGAGCTGATTACCTATCCCTACGATCGGGTTAAAGCGTTGTTGGATAACCCAGATCAGGTCAACGCCGCCATTGAGGAACTTGTCGACGCGGGATTCGATCGGGAGAAGATCTTCGTGTTATGCGGTCCCCTCGGGGCCGATCGCCTCGACGTCGATGGTCGACATCATGGACTGCGCGGCCGCATCTACCGCTTTGTCGAGCAGCTGGGAGATGTACGCGAGAACCTCCAGCAGTCCGCTGACCACCTCAAAGCTGGTGGTTTTTGGCTCACCGTACCGGCGGATGAAGAGAACATGAGCAGGGTCGCGGAGATCCTCAGCAAGCACGGTGCCCACGACATGGTCCACTATGGGCAGTGGCATCATGAGCAGCTGGGCTCCTGATCAAGCGGATGGCAAGGGACGTCTCATTGCGATCCACCCGTACAAGTGCCAGCGTCCTAGTCCGAGAGGCACACGATGAAGGTCTCGATCATCGGCGCGGGAAACATGGGCGGTGCTATCGGCACCCGCGCCATCGCTGGCGGCCACGAGGTGGAGATCGTCGACCTGGACCCGCCCAGAAGCTCGCCGACCAGCTCACGGGCAAGGTCGTCGTCGACATTACGAACCCCCTGGACACCGTGACGTGGGAGGCTCGCGACGCCGCCCGGCAGCTCCTCCGCCGAAGAGGTCCAGCAGCTCGTGCCGGAGGGGACGGCAGTTCGTGACAGCGACCGAGCTCAAAGGGCCGACTAGGGAGTGTCAGCCCATTAGTCCCGTGAGGTCGACGACGACGGGGGCGTGGTCTGATGGTGCCTTCCCCTTGCGCGCCTCACGGTCCACGTAGGCGTCACGCACCGCGGTAAAGAAGGGGTCGTTGGCGTAGACGAGGTCGATGCGCATCCCGAAGTTCTTGTGAAACATGCCAGCTCGGTAGTCCCAATACGTGAAGGGACGGTCGTACTTCAAGGGCCTTGGTACGACGTCTCGAAGGCCCAGAGACCGCAGGGCGGCCAGGGCCTCGCGCTCTGGGGGCGTGACATGCGTCGAGTTCGCGAACGCCAGCGGGTCCCAGACGTCAGCGTCCGTCGGAGCAATGTTGAAGTCGCCGCAGATCGCCAATGGCCGATCGACCTTCAGCTCGCCAACGACAACCTCACGCAGGGCGGCCAGCCACTCCAGCTTGTAGGCGTAGTGGGGATGGCCTGGCTCCCGACCGTTAGGGACGTAGACCGACGACACTCGCACGTCCCCGCAGGTCGCTGCAATGGCGCGAGCTCGGGCTGGGGGAAGCCGGGCTCGCCCGGAAGCCCCTTGGCCACCTCGCTAAGGCCGACACGCGACAGCAACGCAACTCCGTTCCAGTGATCCCAGCCATAGGCAGCCACCTCGTAGCCGAGTGGCTCCACGGCTTCCGAGGGGAACTCGCCCTCGGCGCACTTCGTCTCCTGCAAGCACACCACGTCGGGGCGAACCGTCTGGAGCCACTCGACCAATCGGGGCACGCGGGCGCCCACCGAGTTCACGTTCCAGGTAGCGATCCGCACCGCGCCTCCTCCCCCATCGTTCTTGGCACGGTTCGAGCGGTTCTGATGCTGGTAACCGTATTCCTCACGCCGTCTCGAGCCTTGGCTAGTCGGCCTCAGTGACGTGCATGCCTAGGGGGAAGTGATCGCAGAACCCCTCCTCGTCGACGGGCTTCCCCTCCCCACCGAACGGTTTGGGTCGTAGGTACCTGCCGGTGTTGAAGGTTCCGGGAAACCGCAGGATCTGCACAGTTTCGGCCTTGGCTCGGATCGGCGAATTCTGGATGGTCAGTGCCAACACCCGGCGATCCCGTTTCCCCGCGGACGCCGATGTCTAGCCTCCCTTTGGCTCTGGGGCGCTCCGGCTCGTGGACGAACACCCGCCTGACCTGTGGCCACACGCCGCCGTCCGGGTCGTAGGATCAGGTCGTGTCGAAGCCGTCCGTCGGATGACGCGGCTGACGCCGCCCCATTCCTCGCTCGTACCAAAGGTTGCTCTCATGAGCAAGGGCGCCAGCGACGTCGTGCTCGTGCTCGACGGGCACGAGGTGACGATCTCGAACCCGGACAAGATCTTCTTCTCCAAGCGGGGGGAAACGAAGCTCGACCTCGTCGAGTTCTACGAAGCAGTCCGTGGGCCACTTCTCGCCGCCATGGGCGGTCGGCCGGTCTTGCTCGAGCGGTTCCCCGAGGGAGCCCAGGGCGGCTCGTTCTTCCAGAAACGGGTTCCGACGTCACGGCCGTCGTGGCTGCAGACCACGCAGGTCAGCACGCCCAACGGCACGACGTCGGACGCGCTCGTCGCCGCCGATCTGGCTCATGTCGCGTGGGCGGTGAACATCGGCTGTCTCGGCTTTCACGTGTGGCCGACACGGGCGTCCGACCAGGACCACGCCGACGAGCTGCGCATCGACCTCGACCCGACGCCGGGTGTGCCCTTCTCGAAGGTGGCAGAGGCGGCGGTCGCAGTGCGCCGCTTCCTGGAGGAGATCGGCCTTGTCGGTTGGCCGAAGACAACCGGAAACCGAGGCATCCACGTCTATCTGCGCCTGGAGCCACGGTGGGACAGCTACCACGTCCGTGCCGCTGCGGTCGCCCTGGCGCGGGAACTCGAGCGCCGCCGGCCGGACCTCATCACCGCGGCGTGGTGGAAAGAGGAGCGCGGCCAGCGGGTGTTCATCGACTTCAACCAGAACGCGCCGCACAAGACCGTGTTCGGCGCTTGGTGCGTGAGGGCTCGCCCCGGCGCTCAGGTCTCGGCGCCGTTCTCCTGGGAGGAGCTCGACGGCCCGTTCCACCCAGACCGGTTCACCATGCCGGTGGTAGCCGAGCAGGTCGCCCACGAGGGCGATCCGTGGGCCGAAATGTACAAGCGGCGCCAGTCCATCGAGCCGCTCCTTGCCATGCACGACCGAGATCTCGCCAGCGGGTTGATGGATGCGCCGTGGCCGCCGGTGTACCCGAAACAGCCCAACGAGCCGCCCCGGGTCGCACCGAGCCGAGCCCGCAAACAGCGGCTCGGGGACTGATCGATCCGTGGGCACCCTGCCCCGTCTTCGACCATCCGAAATGGTGAAAGCTCAACTTCCGATTGGCGCTGTGATACTCGAGGAGGGAGCGGTTCGGGGGCGACCATGGCGGTGCTGGAGCCGGAATACAGTCGTCCGTACTGAGGTGGCGTAGGCAGGGAGCCAGACGCCGATATGGCCACGAGCCCGAGGAAGCCGGCTCGGATGATCCGTCGGTAGTCAGCGCGTGCCCGTTTCGACCCGGAATTCGACCGCCTGCGAGACCAGGTGACCATCGGCCCGACGAGCACGAGCACTCCGGCGGTGCCTGATCGGTCGTGGTGAGCGTGGGCGAGCACGATCTCGGCCCCGGCGGCCAGCATGACGAGGCCGGCGACGACCCGTAGATCACGTTGATGTTATGTACGGACTGGATCGGGTCTTCTGTGGTCGCTGTCTGAGGTAGGCACGCCCGACGGCAGCTTCGTCGAGGTCGCGCTGACCGACGCCTTCGAGGTGGTCTTGGTTCAAGACGACAGTGGGTGACCGGGTCCGGTTCGCCCGTTGCCCAGCGAGCGGCAACGAGCACGAGTTTCCTGCCGCGCGCCCGCACACCTGAGGGGCCTCTCAGCCTCTCAGTGCGAGGCGCTTGAACGGCTGGTTGCCCTGCGCGTCCGCATCTGGTCAGCCCGCTCGAGTTGGCCAGCCGACCGTCTCGCGGGCTGCGAGGAGGCCATTCGACCCAGCCACGAGCTCGTCATCGAACCCCGGGAACAATGTCCGTAGCGGTCCGGTCCGCCGGGATCCAACGTGCCCAGACGCGTTCGATGACAACATGATGCCGGAGACGCAGCCGTCTCCTGAGGGTCGCGCCGGCCCTCCCCAACCCTCGTCTACTGCATATGTCCTCGATCCTGTCCTCGCTTCGACACGTCTCGCAGGTGTTAGCCGCGGGAGCGATCGGAGGCCGACCCCACGACCGGGAGCTCCACCTCAACCCAGAGGGCACCACCGGAGGTCGTCGACGCCCTGACACAGAGCAATGGTTTCCTGAGGTTCGCCGCTGATTCTGCCCGTTACTGTCTCTTCTCCTCCGACGATCGGTAGGGTCATCGCGACGATGGCCTGACCGGGCTTTCAGTCCCGGACGGGCGTCAAGGGAGAGGTGGCAGTGCGCGCGTTGGTGGTGGCAGTGGCGCTGGCGGCCCTTCTCCCGCTGGCGGCCATCTTCCCTGCGATGACCGGCGACCGCCATTCAAGTGGCGCTTGGCAGAACCGCGCCTCGCCGGCCGCGGGGAGGTCGACCGATACGGCGCTCTCGGACGGCCTTGGTGTCGGGTTGGCGCCGGCGGGCGACCAGCGCCCCCGGAGGGGGGAGGGGACTATCGTTATCTGGGCCCGCGGCGACCTCTCCCCCAGGTTCGCCGAAGCCGTGGCCGGGCTGCCGCAGGTCACCGCCACCGCCCACGTGCGCTCGTCGACGCTCGGGCTCGTTGCCTCACGGACGGCCGAAGGTATTCCGACCGACGCCCTGAGCAACGGGTTCCGGATCCCAGTCAGCGTTGCAGCGCTCGACCCCCCGCAGTACGCGGCCACGCTCCCGCCTGGTCCCGAGCGCGAGGCCCTGCTGGCGCTCGCGCCGGGTCAAGCCCTGCTGTCGCAGACCGGTGCCCAGTCGCGTAGGATCGGGGGCGGCGGTGAAATCGACCTTGTTGGGCTGACGGGCCTCGACATCGTCGGGGTCGTCGCCGATAACAGTGTCGGCCGCGCCGAGATCGTCCTCCACGCCGCGGACGCCGCTGCCGCCGGCCTCGACGAGGACGGCACGGTCTTCCTCCGCCACGATGCCGCCCCAGGGGCGGAAACTGTCGCCCTCACCGAGCAGATCGAGGCGCTCGTCCCAGCGGACCTCACGGCCCGAATCGTAGACGTTGCCGCCGGCGCGCCACGCCGTCCCGCCCCGCTGGTTCTCTCGCTGGCCCAGGTCAAGGCGCACTTCGGCGAGTTCCCCTACCGGCCGCGAGCAGGCGTTCGCGAAATCGACGTGGACCCCGCGTTCGCGGTCAACCACATCGTCAAGGCCGATGTCCCCATTCTCGGGTCGGTCACCTGCCACGAGAAGATCATCGATGACCTGCGCCAGGCGCTCCAACAGATCGTTGAGACGCATCTCGCCAGTGCGATCGACCCAGACCGCTACGCGGGCTGCTATCACCCGCGTCGCATCTCGACCTCCAGCCAGCGCTTGTCACATCACTCCTGGGGCATCGCGATCGACCTCAACGTCGACCTCTCTCTACCCGACCTCGGACCTCCACCCCACCCCGGCGTGATCGCCGCGTTCCAAGCGCACGGCTTCCGCTGGGGCGGCGACTTCCTCCATCCCGACAACCACCACTTCGAATGGGTCGGCGAAGCGACACCTTCGTCCCCGGCCACCAATCCCTAAACGATTGTGGGCGCCCACTGCCCCGCGCATCACATGCTGTCACAGCGCGATGCGAGCCTTACCAAGGAGAACGACCTGCCGTACAGCTACAGCATTGCTGCGCGAAGCTGTCCCCCGGTCCGACCTTGACCGGGCAGGCCGAGAAGCAAGCGGCAGCGGCCTCGCCCTGTCCGGCTAGGTGATCTACAAGCATGCGGACGGGGTACACCGCCCTCTGATCCCCGACGCCCGCCGCCACCCCTGCTTCTACTGCACGAGCACAGCCGAACGCCTGCCGGTTTCGTCGGCGAGTTTGCGCAGAACACCGGGTGCACCTCAAGTCCCCCATAACCATGGCCAAGGATCCACTTTCACCACTTATGAGCCGACCGGTTCCCCGTAGTCACTCCCAGCTGATCCCGCAGTGCACAAGGTGTTAACCAGCTCTAAGTACACGCGACGCGAGCTCGCAGCCCGGCTGCGACTCGGCGGACTCGATGTCCCTGAGGAGGCGATCTGGACGTCGGCGCTAGCCACCGCCAGGTTCTTGCAGGGCCAGCGCCCCCGCGCATCACCTTCGTCATAAGAGAAGCCCGCCTTTCGACCGCGCTCCATGGAGCCGGCTACACGCTGACCGAGCGCGACCCCGATTACGTCGTCCTGGACGAAACGCACACCTACAGTTCGAGCGCATCACGCAGCCCATCCGTCTCGTGGCCGCCGGTGCCCGGTTCATCGCAACCAACCCTGACACCACCGGGCCGACGCCTGAGGACCCATTTGCCGGCAACGGGGTCGGTGCCAATAGCGCTCGCACGACTGGTCGAGACGCGCGTACATGCTCCCCCGCCGCTCAGCGGGCTGATGACGGGTGGTTGAAGCCGAGCCGGCTCCGCCAAAGGCGGGTCATGCTGAGGCTGGTGGTGGCGAGTGCGATGGCTACGGCGTTGTCGATGGCAGGAATGCTCCCTTCGCGCACGCCGTTGCACCGCCTCGGGCTGGCCTGGGCCTCGCACGACGCTGAGCCCCTCGACGCCGTGGCGGTAGGGGGGCGGTCACCGGTCCGTGGCGTCGGCGCGGTGCGGAAGCTTCCAGCCCGGGCGTATGAAATGGCAGGTGTAGCCGTCGGGGTATCGCTCGAGGTAGTCCTGGTGCTCAGGCTCGGCCTCCCAGAAGGTCCCGGCCGGCGCCACCTCCGTCACCACCTTGCCGGGCCACAAGCCAGAGGCATCGACGTCAGCGATGGTGTCCTCGGCGATTCGCTTCTGGGTGTCGCTGGTGTAAAAGATGGCCGAACGGTAACTGGCACCGATGTCGTTGCCTTGCCGATTCTTCGTGGTCGGGTCGTGGACCTGGAAGAAGAACTCCAGCAGGTCCCGGTACGAGAGCCGGTCGGGGTCGAAGCTGATCTCGATGGCCTCGGCATGGTCGCCGTGGTTGCGGTACGTGGCGTTGGGGACGTCACCGCCGGTGTAGCCGACCCTGGTCGAGATTACACCGTCCTGCTTGCGGATGAGATCCTGCATTCCCCAGAAGCAGCCACCGGCGAGGATCGCTATCTCAGGCTCTGGACTCATCGTGGTCTTCCTCCTGTGGTCGCTGTGGGCCTTCGAACGTGC